>DATJZH010000035.1:0-4031 GCA_035499215.1 Streptosporangiaceae bacterium
CCATGGCGGTGCCGCCTGGCGCTGCGGCAGCCTTGGCGGCGGACGTTACCGCCGCGAGCATGTACAGCATCGCGGCGCAGGCGAGCACGTGCTGCAGGTGGTGGCCGGGCGGCCGGCCGTCGGCGCCATGGCTGCGGATCGCGCGGATTGTCTGCCAGGTGAACCAGGCGGCCGCAACGCCGAACACGACCTCCCCGCCGTCGGCCCAGAAGATGCGCGGCTGCGGCAGTAGCAGCATCCCGGCCATGGCGACGCCCATCAGGACGTGCAGGGCGTCGACCTGGTGGTCGGCCGGCCGGCGCTGCCGCTTGGAGATCACCAGGCGGCTCACGCAGTAGGCCGAGGTAACGATCATCAGGGCCGCGAGCGTGTACGCGAGCCAGGAAGGTCCCGCCATGTCAGGCTCCTTCAGGCGATGCTGGCTGGGCTGCGGCGGAGCTGTGGTCTGCCAGCGGCCAGTACGCCAGCGCGAGCAATGCCAGCAGCAGGCCGGAGCTGGGGTCGGTGCCGGCTCCGGTCAGGATGCCGCCGAGTCCCTCGGCGATCCAGAGGGCCGCGGCGGTCACGACGGCCAGCACCACGGCTGCCCTGGCAGCGGGCGTGGGCAGGCTGACGCCCACGGCGACGAGGGCGAGCACCACGGCAAGGACAACAGATGCGGCCAGGCCGCGGTGGCTCAGGAGTGCGCCCAGGTGGTTGTCGAGGCCGGCGAGCCAGCCGGGCTGCCCGGACGCCATCCCGGAGATCATGCTGCTCAGGCCCTGCGGCGCCCTGGCAGCGGGCTGCAGGGCCAGATACGCCAGGCTGCCCCACAGCACGAGCCAGAGCAGCCGGGCCGTCGCAGCCCCGGTGAACCGGCCGGCGATGAAAGGGGCGGGCCGTTCTTGTCGGGGCGGCCAGAGCAGCACGGCGAGCAGCGCATAGATAATCACTGCGCCGGGTGCCCCGTTTGCGGGGCTCGCGCCGCCGGTCAGTATCCCGCCGAGGCCTTCGCCCAGCCACCACACGCCCAGCGCCCAGGCGATGGATGCGCCGAGCGCGAGTCTGCGGGCAGGGCGCCAGGCGATCCCGAGGGCGATCAGCAGCTGGATGGCCGCGAAGGTCGCGTTCGTCACCGTGGGGTGCTGGCCGATGAGCCGGGCGGACCAGTTGATCGGTCCGGCGATGATGGCCGGGTTGCCCGCCGCGGTCGCGCCGAGCATCTGCGCGAAGCCTTTGGTGAACATGAAGGACTGGAACTGCAGCACCGCGTCGAGCAGCCAGATGCCCGCCAGCGCTAGCTGCAGCCGCCGCCGCACGTCGGGCGCCGTCCAGCGCTCTTCGCGCACCACGCCGATGCTGCTCAGCCATCCGGCTCTGGGCTGCGCTTCCGTCGCCTGGCTCGTCATGGAAGTTCCCTTCGGCGTCTTATATGGCCTTGGGTGCTCGGGAATAGGCTGAAGGCCAGACGCATCCACGCCGGTCCTGGTCCGGGCATCGGGATCGCATGCCGGGCAAGGACATGTAGGCGGAACGACATTAATGGCATAACGCTCGCCTGCGCAAGCTCGTAATTCAATTCAGAAGGCATTATTCGTCAATTGCCCCGAACCCGTAAACCCCGCGTAGGTATCCGGGAAGCCCCCGAGGCGGTATTTGCTGAACCCGGCCGCGGGGATGCAGCCGGCCCGGGGGGTACTGAGAAGACGTCTCCCGCCGCACTGCCATGTCGGCACAAACGGGAACTGGCCGCCCAGACCGCCGGTGACATCGAAACTGGTCGACGCTCTGGACCCGGTCACGAGAGCCTTGGTCGTGGCGAAGTTGTCCGCGGATACGGTCACGCCCCCGGTCGCGGGCTGCGCTGTCAGCGCGGCGCGGCATGCTGCCTGCGAGAGATCCGCCCGATCCCGGAATGAAGCGGTCAGCTGGCAGGGATGGCGGCGCCGAGCAGCTGGGCGTACCGGCCGACCATCATGTCGCGGCCCTTGGCCTCGGCGACGACTTGCGGGGGAACGAGGTCGGCGCTGTCCGGCCGCTGGCCGGAACCGCCGTCCGGGCCGATCGGCACGATGATTGCCGGGCGCGATGGCTGCCAGGGGGTGAGGTTGCCGTCGCCGGCGATGAGCGCCCGGATATTGCCGGCGACAAGCTGCGCCTGCCTCGCGGCGATGCCGGCCATCTTATGATCGGCGGCGGCGACATCGCCGATGGCGAAGACGCGGTCCTGGCCGGCCAGCTGCAGGAACGGATTGACCTCGATCAAGCCGTCGGCCCGTCGCGCAGCGGCAAGTTCACCAGCCAGGTAGTCGCTGACCGGGGTGACCCCGTAGCAGCGGAACCAGATATCGGCGGTCACCTTGACACCGGCCTCGGTGACGACGGTGAAGTTCCGCAGCGCTCCCGGAGCGGTCGGCGGGCCTTCCCGCAACGGACTGGCGAGCAGTAGTTCCACGTCGATCTCGCCGAGCTGCCGACGCAGCTCGGCCTTGAGATCCGGCCTGAACCGGGCACCAAGGACGTCGTCGGCCGCGTCCAGGAGGGTGACATGCCTGGCAGGCCAGACCGCCTTGATCTCACCGGCCAGCTCGATGCCGACCGGCCCGGCGCCGACCAGCAGCACCCCGGACGCCGCATGGAGCGCTGCGTGCGCGGCGCGGACCTTGTCGTGGGCGGCGGCGGTGCTGTCGACGTCGCTCTTGGCCGGGAACGGGTACGCGGACCCTGTTGCCAGCACGATGTAGTCCGCGTGAATGTCGGCGCCGGACGCCAGCGCCACCGTGCCGGGCTCGACCTCGACGGCCCGGTCACGAACCACCCGGCCGCTGGCGAGCAGCCCGTCGTAGGGGAGGTAGATCCGCGGCAGCCAGGACGGGTCCACCAGCGCGCGGAGGGAGGCGACGTTGTGCACGAACGCGCCCTTCGGCTCGACCAGGATCACATCGGCGGTGTCGTCGAGCAGCTTGGCCACGTTGACTCCGCCGTAGCCGCCTCCCACGACCACGACCGACGGCCTGGCCGGGGAAGGTTCACTCATCATCTGAGCTCCAGTTGCTGGGCACGCGATGCGACGGTGCACCTCATTATTCGGCACAAGCTGGCAGTGCTCGAACTAGTGAGGAAATATGCGCTGGCCAGTCTGTCAGCAGCCCAAGATTGCGGGCTTTCGCGGTAAGCGCGGCGCGCTGCCTGGATTCAGGCCGGATGGCGGCTAGCCGCTAGTCGGGTCCTGGAGGTCGCCCCTCAGATCGGCTCGCCCCTGAGCAGCAGGTCGACGTCGATGCTGCCTCGGGTGGCACATGCGACCGCGATCTGGTGTCCGACGCTGACGTCGCGGTCGAGCGTGCCGTCCGGGGCCGCCGACCCCGCGTTCACACTCCGCGGGCACGACCATTGCCGAATCGGCTCCGCCGACCCCTAGACCTGGCGACCGCTCCCACGGACCTTGGCATCTAAGACCAAAAGGACGAGAGTGTCAATATGTCCAAGACTGATCAGGTCTAGCTCGTGGCCTTCGTGATGGGCGGGATCTTGTAGGTGCCGTCCAGCGCGGCGGCCTGCGGCTGGTACAGGCGCATGACCGGCCGGAACGGCGCGGCCGGGGCGGGCAGCCAGTTGCTGGTGTCGGCTGGCTGCTCATGCTGGATCACGATCGCGAGCGACCCGTCGCTGTCGCGGCGCAGGCCGGGCGTGCGGTCGCCGATGGAGTACCGGTCGATCGGGTTGGCGACCAGGTAGAAGTCCGGCAGGTCGTACATCGTGAGGGACCAGAAGGCATCGACCGGCGGGTCCTTCTCCAGCCGCAGGACGTACCGGCGGTGCCCGTCGAGCTGGTCCCCGTCGGCGTCGGTGTAGGTCATAGGGTAGGCGGCCTCATACCCGTGGTTGCCCCACAGGCCGCCGCGGGCGGCCAGCGCCCGGGCCAGGTAGCTCGCGTCGCGGTCGCCGATCCGCCACGCTGGGTCATCGATGCTGCCCGGGCCGAGGTGATCGAGGTTGTAGTCGAACATGTGGAAGGTGAGCGTCCAGCCGTTGACGACCGGAGCCAGGCC
>DATJZH010000036.1:0-4680 GCA_035499215.1 Streptosporangiaceae bacterium
CGCAGCCCTTCTCCGGGGGCCGCCTCACCGTCGCGTGATGTCGTGCCGGCGGGGAGATCTTGCTGGTGCTGCGGCGGGTCTCCGCGGGTGTGCTGCTCGTGGCTGGTAGATGTACTGGCAGCCCAGCACGAGACCGGGAGGATCAGGGGATGCGGGCGTTTCCGGTGAGGTTGCCGTCCGGGCAGCGGTACTGGACGGTGCTGGATGAGGATCTGCAGGTAGTAGCCGTCGCTGACGGCTTCCTGCGGCATCAGCGGTTCGGCCGCGACGGCGCGGAATCCACGACGAAGGCCTACGCGCACGCGATCGCGTTGTTCCTGCGCTGGTGCGCGGGGACCGGCCGTTCCTGGCAGGCCGGCGTGGAGCAGTTTCCTTTGTTCATGACGTGGCTGGCCCATGCCGGCCCGTCGGCCTCCGGCGCCGATGCCGTCGGGCCGGGATCGGGGATGCTGCTGGCCGGGCCCGGCTGCGCGCCAGCGCGGTCGGCGTCGCGGATCAACGGTGTGCTGACCGCGGTGCGCGGGATGGTGGTCCACGCGGTCTCGGCCGGGGATGGCCCGGCGGGCCTGGTGTCGCTGCTGTATGAGGTGGCCAGCGACCGTGACCTGCCCGAGCAGGCCCGGGGCGAGGACGGCCGCATGGCCTGGCGGCTGCGGGCCCGGCACCGGCTGCGCGAACCGGAGACGGCGGTGGACCGGGCCAGCGATGAGGAGATCGTCGCGCTGCTGCGGGCGTGCCTGTCGGCGCGGGACCGGCTCATCGTGCTGCTGATGGCCAGGGCCGGGCTGCGGCGCGGGGAGGCGTGCGGGCTGCGCCGCAGCGATGTCCATCTGCTGGCTGACTCGGGGCAGCTGGGATGTCAGGTGGCCCGGGCGCACCTGCACGTGATCCGGCGGGAGGACAACCCCAACGGGGCATGTGCCAAGTCCCGCCGCCAGCGGGTCGTGCCGCTGGACTTCCTGGTCGTGCAAGCTTTCGACGCGTACGAGTTCGAGCGGATGAAGGTGCCGCGGGCAGCATCTGGCGATTTCGTGCTGGTCAACTTGTCCCGCGGCCAGGTGGGCGGGCCGATGCGCCCGGACGCGATCGGCGAACTGCTCGCGGCGGCCTCTCGCCGGGCCGGGCTGGGGGTTCCGGTCAGCCCGCATCGGCTGCGGCACGCGTGCGGCAGCAACATCGCCGATGCCGGCGTCGGCCTCGACGTGGTCGCTGACCTGCTCGGGCACGCGGCAATCACCTCTTCTCAGGTCTACGTCCACCCGGACGCGTCACGGCTGCGGGCCGCGGTGGACGCGGTGCCCAGTCCCCGCGAGCAGGCGGGAGCCGCCCGGTGACCGCCACTTTGGCCGCGGACCGCCCGGCGGCTGCGGAGTCCGCCGGGTTCCCGCATGTGCTGGCCGGGGGCGCCCTGGACGGCGCGGCGGCGCGCCTGGCCCAGATGCTCGACCGTGAGCTGCTGCACGAGGCCGGATGGGATCCGGTGATGCGGATGCTGTTCCTGCCTGCCCGGCACCGGCTGCTGGGCCGGGACGTGTGCCGGGCCGGCGGGTGCACGGGGACCGTCCACAACGACTGTCCCGGGGTGTGCTACCGCTGCTTCACCAGGCTGACCCGGCTGGGAATGAGCGCCGCGGACATCGCCGCCGCCGGGCAGCTGCCCCCGGCTCCCGTTCCCGCCGGCCACTGTGCGGTGCCGGGCTGCCAGGCCAAGCCGACAGTGCGGCAGGCCGTGATGTGCGAACCGCACGCCAGGCAGTTCCGCGGCCGGCGGATACCGGTCCCGGTCGAGCAGTTCATCGCCGACCCCAGGGCGCGGCCCTTGCCGCCGCTGCAGCCGTGCCTGGTGCTGGCCTGCACGCGCGCCTCCGACGGCGGGATCGGCTACTGCAATACCCACTACCAGCGGCGGCGCGTCACCCGGCAAGCCGGAACCGGCGTGGACGAACGGTCCTGGCAAGCCACCGAACCGGGGGTAGCCGAGCCGGGCCAGGTGAACCTGCGGGCACTGCCCCCGCTGGTCGTCGTGGAAGTGCTGGCCGGCCTGCAAACCCGCCTCCGCAGCGGTCTCCGGCTCACCGACGTGGTGCTGCGGGCGGTCTGCGACACTCTCCGCCGCCACCAGGTCGCCTCGATCCGCGAGTGCGATCCCGGCCTGGCACCCGGCAAGCGGGCCAGGTCGGTGCTGCGCGCGTTCACCCGCGACGTCAGCCGCGCACTGGCCGACCCGAGCGCCGAGCAGCGTAAGGACACCTGGGACCTGGCGATCTTCGGCCACCCCGGCAGCCTGTCGTTCACCATGATCACCCAGCCATGGCTGGCTACTGCCGCCAAGCAGTGGGCAGCCGGGCAGCTGCCCCGGCACCGCGGCAGCGGCGGGTCCCGGGTCCGGGTGAAGATCAACAGCACCGTGCTGCTGTCGCAGCACCTGCGGAACAGGCCAGATCACGGAGACGACCCGGCCGCGCTGGGCCGCGGTGACCTGGACAGCTTCCTGGCCCGGCTCGCCTACCTGGAAGCAGGAGGCCAGATCAGCCGCTACCGCCGTAACATGATCTGCCGCGACGTGCGGGCAGTGCTGGCCGGGATCCGCGCCCTGGGCCTGACCCGGCCCGGCCGGGCAGCCGCCGGGCTGCCCGGCGACTTCGCAATCGAGAGCAGCGACATCCCCGCCGGCCCCGAGCGCGGCGAGCCCGCCCGCGACCTGCCACCGGAGATCCTGACAGCCCTGTGCGCCAGCCTGGACACCCTGCAGCCCGCCGAGGTCAGGGTCGCCACCCAGATCGGGATCGACACCGGCCGCAGGCCCGAGGACATCCTCAGCCTGCCGCTGGACTGCCTGGCCCGCGACAACAACGGCGGCGCGGTGCTGGTCTATGACAACGTCAAAGCCGGACGGCTCGGCCGCCGCCTGCCGATCAGCGACGCCACCGCCACGGTGATCACCAGCCAGCAAGACCGGGTCCGGCAGCGGTTCCCCCACGCGCCGGCCGCGACGCTGAAACTGCTGCCCACCACCTACCGGAACCCTGACGGGAGCAAGCCGGTCAGCAGGACCACCCTGGAGGCCCGGCACCGCGACTGGGTCAGCACCCTGCCGGCCCTGCGCACCAGCAACGGAGCCGAGTTCGACACCGCCGAGATCGTGCCTTATGCCTACCGTCACAGCTACGCCCAGCGGCACGCCGACGCCGGGGTCCCCATCGACGTGCTGGCCGAGCTCCTGGACCACCGGAGCTACTCGGTGACGCGCGGCTACTACCGGATCGGCGAAGACCGCCGCCGCCACGCCGTCGATAAGGTCACGATGCTCACTTTCGACCGGCACGGGCACCGCGTCTGGCGTGACGCCCGCGCCCTGCTGGACTCCGAGCGGGCCCGCCATGCGGTCGCGGAAGTCGCCGTGCCGTACGGCACCTGCAGCGAGCCCTCCAACGTCCAGGCCGGCGGCGGCGCCTGCCCCATCCGCTACCGCTGCGCCGGCTGCGACCACTTCCGCACTAACGTCTCCTACTTGCCGGACCTGACCGCCCACCTCGATGACCTGCTCCGCACCCGGGAACGGCTGGCCGCCGCCATCAGCGGCGTCGATGAGTGGGCTCGCGCCGACGCCACCCCCGCCGAGGAGGAGATCACCCGGATCCGGCATTTGATCGCCACGATCAAGGGTGACATCGCCAGCCTCGACGACGCCGAGCGTGCACAAATCGACGAAGCGGTCGGCGCGGTCCGCCGTCACCGCGCCGCCCATGCCGTCCCCCTGGGCATGCCCGCCCTCCCGGCCGCCAGGCCCGCTCTGGGCATCATGACAGCCACCATCTCGGAGGCCACCGCGTGAACACCGCAAAACCCCAGCCCGCCAGCCAGACCCCGGCGCCTGGCACGCGAGCACGGCCGATGCAGGACGGCCGCCACGCTGACTCCGCGCGCCGCCGCCAGCGTGTCATCGCCGCGCTCGACCGCGCCGCCGCCGAAGGCACCCAGACCAGCGCGTCCGGGATCGCCCGCGCCGCCGGGGTCGACCGCACATTCCTCTACAGACACCGCGACCTGCTGGAGAAGCTCCACGCCCTCCAAGCCGAGCCCGCCGCCGGCGACGACACCGGCCCTGCCGTCACCCGGGCCTCGCTGCAAGCCGACCTGCTCGCCTCCCACGAACGCGCGGTCCGGCTCAACACCCGCGTCCAGCACCTGGAAAGACGCCTGTCGGAAGCACTCGGCAATCAGGCATGGCGCGAGTCCGGACTCGGCGCCCCCGCCGACGTCGACGCGCTCAGCAGTAAGATCACCCACCTCGAACAGCAAGTCCTCGACCTGCGGCAGCAGCTCGCCGAACGCGACGAAGACCTCGCCGCCGCCCGCGCCACCAACCGCGAGCTCATGACCCAGCTCAACCACGCGACACGGCCCAGGTGACACGCCGGACCAGATCGTTGCACCACACCTGTCGCAGCAGATAGCATCTCATCCAACAGCCTCTGAGCTGCGCAAACGCGGAATGCCAAGGCCCCGGCACGCCGGGTGGCCCCCGGAGAACAGCCCCCACCCGTAGACCACCTTGAACAGGGTCGCGTCGCGGAACGAGACCAGCCACCCCTTGCGCCGCGCCCCCGCCGCCTTCTCCACATGATCATCGGCGGCGTCGAAGAACGCCTGCAGCTCGGCCCGGGTCAGCGGCCGCCG
>DATJZH010000037.1:0-3140 GCA_035499215.1 Streptosporangiaceae bacterium
GCTCTGCCGCCCGGTCGAGTGGCTGGCCCTGGCCGACGGCAAGGCCGAGCAGGAACGTGGTCAGCGGCGCCGCTGGCCGCTCCACCTGGTGCGCCGCGTCACGGGCGAGGTCAAGGACTGTCCGGACATCGGCTGCCGTCGGATCCAGTCCGAGCTCTGCGCAGGCAGCCTCGGTCCAGGCCTGAAGCGTGTTCACTCGTGCCATCCTCTTGCCTGGGCGATTTGTTCGTCAGCCGGGTCCGGCCCACTGAGCATGCCAGTCGCGGGCATGGCTGAGATCGGCGGGGGTGTCACAGTCGAGCCACGGGGGCGGCTGGCCGCAGACAGCCTCCCAGGCCGCGCGAACCGGGCGCAGCGGCAGCAAGAGCCCGCGCAACGACTCGCCGCTGTAGGATCCCAGGGCTGATCGGAGGCTGCCGGTCTGCCAGCAGCCCACCAGCCACTGCGGCAGTCCCTCGTCGTCCACGAGGACGGCGCCGGCTCCCGCCGCAGCGTTTCGGCCGCCAGCCGGGGCCCGCGCCGCCGCGGTAAGCAGGGCGGTCAGATGCTCACCGCGCAGGAACGGCAGATCCGCCGCGAGCACCGATACCCACGGCTCCCCCACCTGGGCAACGCCGCAGCGCAGGGCCGGCACCGGCCCGCAGCCCGGCGGGTCTTCGCGGACCACGAGCAGGCCGCCGGGCGCGCGCGCAGCGAGCGGCAGCAACGCCGGCCGGGGCGGACCGACCAGAATGACGCGCTGGGCGCCCGCGTCGATGGCCGCGCAGACGACGGCACCGACAAGCGTCGTCGTTCCGAGCCTGATGCCTGGCTTGTCGGCGCCGCCGAGCCGGGTGCCGCGGCCGCCGGCCAGGACGACCGCGTCGAAGGTGCTGGAGGCGGCCCGGCGGCCCGGCGGCACCGCACCGCGGCCTCCCGGCGGCACTGCGCCGGCGCTCGCGCTCGGCTGGCGGCGTGCCATCGCGCTCGCCGGTCAGCCGCCGATGGCCGACATCGGCCTGGCTGGCTGCAGGAATCCAGGCTCGTTGATGCCATGCCCGGGCAGCTTGCCGGCGACAGCCCGCTGCCAGCTGGCGGCGATCTCCGCATCACCTGCCCCTGCCCGTAGCAGCCCGCGCAGGTCAGTCTCCTGCCGGGCGAACAGGCAGTTGCGAACCTGCCCGTCGGCGGTCAGCCGCACCCGGTCACAGGCCCCGCAGAACGGCCGGGTGACTGACCCGATCACGCCCACCCGGTCGGGTCCGCCATCGACAAGGAATACCTCAGCGGGCGCGGAGCCTCGGGAAGCCGGGTCATCGGGCGTCAGCGTGAAGTCTGCCGACAGCGCAGCCAAGATCTCGTCGGCGGTAACCATGTCCTCGCGCCGCCAGCCATGCTGTGCGTCCAGCGGCATCTGCTCGATGAACCGCAGCTGGTACCCCTGCTGCCGGCAGAACCCGAGCAGCTCGGGCGCCTCGCGCTCGTTGACTCCGCGCATCAGCACCGTGTTGACCTTGACGGGAGCCAGGCCGGCGGCGGCCGCCGCGGCCAGCCCTGCCAGCACGTCTGGCAGCCGGTCCCGGCGGGCAAGGCGCACGAAAGTCCGCGCCGAAAGGGTATCGAGCGAGACGTTGATCCGGTCCAGGCCGGCCCCTCGCAGCGGTGCGGCCAGCCGGGACAGCCCGATACCGTTTGTTGTCACGGAAATCTCCGGCCGCGGGCGGAGCTCCGCGGTCCGCGCTACCACGCCGACAAGCCCGCGGCGCAGCAGCGGCTCGCCGCCGGTAAAGCGGATTTGCGTCACGCCAAGGCGCTGTACCGCGACGGCGATCAGGCGGATGAGCTCGTCGTCGGTCAGCGACGCCGGACTAGGCAGCCAGTCCAGCCCATCGGCCGGCATGCAGTAGCTGCACCGCAGGTTGCACCGGTCGGTCAGGGAAACCCGGAGGTCCGTCGCGACGCGTCCGAACGAGTCGGCAAGCACGCCATCACCCCCTCGGCCAAGATCCGCATACCGGCTCGTAGTGGACTCAGCGTACGTCCCGGCTGCGCAGCGGCGCGATGCCTTTGGCCGGCGACGACGCCCGGTGCGCGCTCACCTATATCTCACTGCAAGCAACGCCCGGGCGAAAATCGTTCCCTTCGCTGCCCGGGCTTCGCTGCCCGGGCTTCGCTGTCCGGGTTCGCTGTCCGGTCTTTGCGGTCAGCCCTTCGGTGTCCGCCGGATGCCCGAGGCGGCCCCGATCCGCGCGGCGATCTGCTGGTCACCGCCAAGGCCGGGCACCGGCTGGCCGCCACGGGTACGGCTGCCTGGCCTGTTCGCCCGCGTCGCGATCGGGGACGGCCGTCGCCTAGCATTCAGCTCACCCGCGTCGTCGCTGCGGCCGCCCATGGCCAGCGCTGCCGCGGTAGCCGCTGACGGCGTCTGCCAGATCATCGAGGATGGGTTCATGACCGTGGGAAGCGCCATCTGGCGGGATCAGCTCACTGCGGACGAGCGCGCCGCTCTAGGCCGCGGCGATGGCACTATCCCCGATGCCCAGCCGGACGTCCTTGTCGTCGGCGGCGGGATACTCGGCGTCGCCACCGCGGCGGCATGCGCGGAGGCGGGCATCGGCTCAGTGCTCCTCGTCGAGACCGGCCGCCTTGGCGCTGGCGCGACCGGCGGTGCCACCGGCCTGCTGATTCCCGAGCCACATCAGTGGAGCGACCCCGAGCCGTTCGTCGATCTGGAGCGGGCCAGTCTGCAGCGGTGGCACGACCTCCAGCAGTCAGTGCCGGGCGGAGTGGGACTGGTGGACGTCGACTGGATCGGCCTGGCCCACCGCGGTGGCGGATTCGCCGCCCACCAGCCGCCCGCCGTCGAGTGGCTGGATCCCGCCCAGGTGGCGCGGCTCGTCCCCGGCCTCGCCCGGCCCATGGAAGGCGCGCGTATTCACTCGCAGGCGCGGCTCAATCCGCTGCGGGCGGTTGCGCGGCTGTCGGCCACCCTGCCTGCCGTCGCGACCGGGGTGGCCGCGACCGGGGTGGTTATCAGGGGCAGCCGGATCACCGCCGTGGCTACGTCGGCCGGCGAGGTGAGCCCCGGCGCCGTGGTGTTCGCCACCGGCCAGCCGCCGGTGCTGGACGGCCTGCCGATCGACATTCCGTCCGACCGGGTC
>DATJZH010000038.1:0-5724 GCA_035499215.1 Streptosporangiaceae bacterium
GAGTCGAGCCAGTCCAGGAACGCGATGGCGCCGCGGGCGAGCCGGCGGGTCAGGAGAACCTGCTGCCGGGTGGCTGGTTTCCCGTTGTTGCGGCTGCGCATGCGCCTGACCAGGTGCCAGATCAGGTAGCGGTGCAGGAGCTTGCGCCGTTCCGGGCCGGGCTGGGCGTCCAGCAGGCCGTGAAGGAACGCCTCGAGCCTGGCTATCTCCTCATCGCGCCAGGGCAGCGCGCCGACGGCGACGAGGGCCTGGCGCAGATGGGCGAGGGCCGGCCGCTGGGGAAGTTCGTCGAGCGCCTGGTGGGTGAGCGGGATGCTGCCGTCGGCGAGGCCGGACAGCACCGGGGCGACGGACGGCTTGGCAGCCCAGCGCATCGCGGTGACCGCGTGCTCGGCGGCGGCGATCTGCCGGCGCAGCGCTTGCAGGCCGGGCGGCAGCGCGCCGTCATCAGGACCCATCAGCTCATCCAGCCGGGCGCTGATGATGCACCGCCCGCACTGGCCGGGACTGGGATGATCTGGGTCGCTGCAGACGGGGCAGCCGGCCCAGGGCGGCGGCGGGGTGCAGCCGGCGCAGAGCGGGCTGTCCAGAGCGCCGGAGGCGATCGCCTCATGACGGCCGCAGGCCGAGCATGCGGCCCGCCTGCGCTGGCAGGCCGGGCACCATGGCTTCCCGGTTGCCCGGGAGATCCCGCATGGCGCCGTCTGGCCGCAGACCGAGCAGGACAGGACGGGGAGGGAAGGACACCGGGAGCACAAAGGACCGTCCGCGGTCCGCCGTTCGACCGGGCGGCGGCGCCCGCAGCCGGTGCACGTTTCCAGGTTCTGCGGGTCGGCGATGAAGCAGTTCGCGCAGACCGCCTGGCCCTGCCCGTCGCGGCTGACGGGCTCGCGGACGGCTCCGCAGCGTGCGCACGGCTCGGTGCGGGAGTGCGCGATGCAGGTCCGGCAGACCCGGACGCCGTCCAGTGGCTTGTCGATGCGCACCACGCGGCCGCAGCGGCCGCATGCCGGGCGAACGATGCCGGCGACGCCGGCGTCGTCCAGCATCTCGATGAACCGCGGGATCGCGCGCAGCCGCGCGAGATGCCCCTCTCCGGTCAGCAGCGCCGGGTTATCTTCCAGCGCCCATGCCAGTTTCTGCTGATATGAGGGCCGGGGAGCCGCCCGGCGGACGGCCTCGGCAACGGTTTCCCGCCCGGCACCGGGATCCAGGGTGGCGATGATGCCGTGGATGACGGCGACCGGGTCACGGCGGTCGTCGTCCGGGCACTTCGAGCACCGGGGCCGCCCCGCCCGGTCCCGGGAGGCGACGGGCCGGTCCTTGCCGCAGGCAGCGCACGGCTCGTCGTGCCGCATGCAGGGCGAGCAGTACCAGTCCCGGCCGCTGCGCTGAAAGCCCCTGACCTGCCTGCCGCATTCGGCGCAGGCCGGCAGCGGGGTGTCCCGGGCACCCGCGTCATGCAGGCCGACGAGCAGATTCGCGACGGCCCGGGGCGCCCGGGACCTGCCGTCAGCGAGCACCTCCGGCTGCGCGGCCAGCGCGAGGGCAAGACGGCGTGATTTGGCGCGCCCGCCGGCGACGGCGGCGACCACGGCCTGGACCTGCTCGCGTCCGAGTCCGTGGCCGGCGGCCATGACAAGGTCGCTGATCAGCCCGGCCGGGTCCGATATGGCCCGGTCGTGAAGCGCGTCGTCCACGTCACGGCGTCCCGTGGATGCGGGCCCGCCGGGGCCGGAGCCCGCCGAGGCCGGCGTCGGCGCCGACTGCCTTCTTCGGGGTTCCCGCCGCGCCGGGCGCGGCCACCGGCTCGATCAGGTCCTCCAGCGAGCAGTCCAAGATGTCCAGCAGCGCCATCAGGACCTTCAGGCTCAGCCGTTCGGGCCGCTCGGCGACCAGCCGGTAGACCTGGCTGGATGACAGCCGGATCTCCCGCTGGGCCAGCGGGCCGATCAGGTCGGTGGTGGCGAACATGCCGCAGCCGGCCATCACCTGCCGCAGATGCCACCTGTAGCCGAGCCTCCGCGTCATCGCTGCTCCTTCCGCCGGCCGGGATCCTCGAACGCCGGCGCGAGGGCCTTGCGCAGCGCCGTGTTCATGAAGTCGTCGCTCACGTGCGTGTAGATGGCCGTCGAGCTGTCGCACTCGTGGCCGGCCTGAACCTGGATGAACCTGCGGTCCACGCCGTCCTCGGTCAGGTGCGTGACATACGAATGCCGCAGGGAATGGGGCGTAAGGGCATCCGGAAGGCGAAGAGCCTGCCGGTAAGACTCGAACCGGGCGTTGATCTCCGCCGGCTTGACCCGGCCGCCGCGCTCGGTCACCCACAGCGCCGGGTGGTCACCGAAGCCGAACTTCGGGCGGACGTTCTCGGCATAATCCGCGACCGCGTCCACCGCCCAGCCCATCACCGACGCGACGTTCCGGCGCCGCGGCGGCTGGCCGCGTTTGGCCTTGCCGTAGCGGACGTGCAGCATCCCGTACTTCCCGAACTCCGGTGCCGACGGGTTCCGGCCCCAGTCCGTGATGTCGAGCTTCGACGTCTCCGTCCTGCGCAGGCCCCACCCGTAGATGACCTTGAACATCGTCGCGTCCCGGTAGGCGGCCAGCGCTCCCTTACGCTTCGCGCTCACCGCCCGGTCCACCTGGTCATCGGCATAGTCCAGGAACCGCTGCAGCTCTTCCCTGGTGAACGGCCGCGCTTCCGGGTTCCCCTCGTAGCCGTAAAGATGAGCGATCGTGTTCCATTCATGGCAGACCGGCACCGGGTGAGCGCCCTGCCCGAACTCCTTCTCGCAGGCAGCCGCCCACCCGTAACGGCCATCGCACAGGTACTCGCTGAACAGCCGCAGGTCCATCTGATAGCCGCGGATCGTCGACGGGGCCAGGCGCCGCTCGCTCGTCAGCGCCTGCATCCACTCATCAACGTGCGACGGCCCCCAGCTCCACGGGTACTCGTTCGTGAACTCCAGGAAACGGCGCACCAGCCGCTCCCGCGGCGCGATCGTGTCCTCCCGCAGGCCACGCGCGACCTGCTGAGCCTTCCAGCCCCGCAGCATCGCCTCGAACATCGCGTCCTCCGGCCGCAGCTGCAGCACACCGGACACCAGCTCAAGGTGCGCAGCACCCGCCAGATCTCCCCGTCCCACCCGACCCCCGAAACCCCCGAAACGGCAACCGCCTGACGGAGGGATCATGCATCCAACGGGATGCATGCACAACAACCCCGCCCACGAAGCGTGATCGTGTCGCAGCGATCGAGTTATTCAGGCTGCCTGCATAGCCGCGGAACCGGGCAAACGTCGCCCGTCAGATGCAATTCCCGAGCCTTCCTGCAGATACCAGTACGTTGAGACGGGGTCGACGTGCCCCACGTAGGTGGACAGCAGCGGCAGATGGGCGTGGACGTCCACGCCCGCGCGGTACCAGCCGACCATGGTCGCGACGCAAAAGGAGTGCCGTAGGTCGTGCGCGCGTGGGTTCCGGCCGCCGGGGGCGGGACGGATTCCGGCCGCCTCGCGCAGTTCAGCGAACACCTCGGGAACGTGGCGGGCGGCCAGCCGGTTGCCGCGCGTGTTGACGAAAAACCCTGGTGTGCTCACTACGCGGCACAGCTGGTCACGTTGCTGGCCGTAGGCGCGCAGCGCCTGGGTGGCGGTGGGGTGCAGCGGCACCTCGCGTGCTTTGCCGAGCTTGCCGGCCCGGATGGTGAGCAGGCCCGCCTCCAGGTCGACGTCGGTGCAATCGAGGCCGCAAGCCTCGCCAACCCGCATGCCAGTGATCCCCAGCAGTCCGATCAGCGTCTGGTAGGTCAGCGCCCGCAAGGGGTGTTTGAGCGCAGCGGCCGCGGTCATCAAGGCGGTGATCTCCTCCGGGGTGTAGAGGTGAGGGGTGACCCGCGGGTAGTGGCTGGCCATTAGCCCGGCCGGCGGGACTTCGGCGGACGGGTCGATGGCGTGCAGATGCCGGGCGAAGATGCGCACCACGGTCAGCCGCCGGTTCCGGCAGGCCGGATTCACGCCGGGGCGTGTGCGTACCGCCCAGCTGACGGCGAGCTCGGTGGTGATGCTGGCGGCTCCGGCCTGTTCCAGGTGGGTAATGAAGCTCATCAGCATCTGGCCCTCGCGGACCAGCGCGAACCCTAGCGACCGGCGCATCGCCAGGTAGTCCTCGGCGGCCTGCCGCAGTCCGCCCACGCCGCACCTCCCGGCCATGGCCTGGCCAGCGCCCGGAGCCGGTCACGATCAGCCTTGGCGTAGGTCGCTGTGGACAGCTGGCTGCGATGGCGCAGCACCTGGCCGATCTCGGGTAACGAGGCCCCGGCCTGCAGCAAGTCGCTGGCCACGGTGTGGCGCAGCCGGTGGGCGCCGATCCGCGCCATTCCGGCTCGCGCGCACGCGCGGGCCACGATGGCGCGGACTCCGCAGGCCGAGATCGCCCGGCGGGGGGCACGCTCGCGGACGAACAGCCACGTGGCCGGACATCCGGCTGGACGGCCGTGCAGGAGATAGCCGGCCAGAGCCTCCCCCACATCGGGGGGCAGCGGCAGCCGGTCGCTGCGGCCGCCTTTGCCACGGACAGTCAGGTCTCCGGCCCTCCAGCCGACATCACCGATCTCCATCGCGGCGATCTCACCTGCGCGCAGCCCGAGCCGGGCGAGCACCATAAGGACCGCGAAGTCGCGCCGGCCCGCTGGCGTGTCCCGGTCACAAACAGCCAGCAAGATGTCCGCCTGCCCGGCTCCCAGCCGGGCCGGTAGCGCGCTGAGCTTCCGGTTCGCCACGGTCGGGACGGCTGACGCGAGCTCCTGCGGGATCTTGCCGGTCACGAACAAGAAACGCAGCAGCGACCGCAAGGCGGTCACCAGGCTCTTGGCGTCCGGCGTGCTGCGCCGGCTGGCCTCGCCCAGGACGAACTCGGTGACCTGACGAGCAGCCAACCGCTCCAGCCGCATGGCGACCGGAGCCGGGAACAGCACCGCGGACACGAACAGGCCGGCTGCGGGCATGTAGCGGCGGACCGAGCCGGCCGCGAGCCCGCGCTCACCCACCAGGTACTGCCGGTATTCCTCCAGCAGTCTCGCCACCCAGCTGTCGTTGTCCTGGCGGGCCGGCCCGGGCGCCACGCCGACGTGTCGTAGGTAACCCAGCAGCGGCCTGACAGCGTTCTCCGTCAGCCGCCGGCGGTACCGCTCTCGCCTATCCGCCAGGAACCGCCCGGCCACCTCGGCGGTCAAGCCGGCTGGCTCCAGATGCTCAGAGCCGAGCCAGCGGCTCAAATGCGCCATCAGCTGCATCAGTTCCGCCGCCGAGGCCCGCGCATAACCACGCCGGCCCAGCTCAGCGCAGAAACCACCCGCATGCGCCGCCAACGGCCCCGTCACTACCACACGCGATGGATCACGCACATACATGATCACCCTCCTGTCTGGACTCATCACTCCAGACAGGCCACCACGCCGATCAAGACGCTGCCCGCGGGCCGGATTATCCCGCGCACCCCCCATAACCAAAGACCCTCTACCTGGTACGACGAACGCGAACTCGGGATAACCGGGACCGCAGGATAATACGAGACACTCCCAGAACGTTCCGCAACAATGATCCACTGGGCCATGATCGACAATATCAGCCGACGGCTCACCGGCGAATCCACCCAAACATGGCGCGTCGACCCCACCGAACCGGGCGAACCATCCGTGACCTAGATCAGATGTCCTCTTAG
>DATJZH010000039.1:0-2338 GCA_035499215.1 Streptosporangiaceae bacterium
GAGCAGTCGCTCGACAGCCGCCGCGCGTTCGGCGAAGTCGGCTGGGCGATCGGCCATGGTACGGGCAGCCTCGAAGTGCGCCCCGGCTCCGCCGGGATCGCCGAGCATCTCCAGCGCGTCGCCGGCATGGACCCTCACCCAGAAATCGTCCGGCCAGGCAGCCAGGTTCGCCGCGATCTGCGCCCGCGCGTCGTCGCCGCGGCCCGCCTCCGCGAGCGCAACTCCGAGATCGGCATCGAGGACTGGCTGCAACTCCGGCTCGACGCGGCCCAGGGCTTCAGCCACCGATACTGCCTCGTCCGCCAGGCCCGCGCGACCCAGGTCAAGGATGAGGTTAAGCAGCCAGTCCGGGATGTCGGGCCCGTACTCCGGGTCCTCGCCGAGCGCGACGCCCAAGTCGTGGCCTCGCCTGGGGAACCAGTCTGCCGCCTCGACAACCGCTCGTGCCCGCTCGGCGAGTTCGGTTGGCTCCGGCACGAGGTACAAGGCCTCGCCGGCTCCGGCCAGCCTCGTCGCCAGCCCGTTCGGCAGATGCGGCCGCTCTCGCCGGATGGTCGCGCCGCCCAGTGCACTCCAGCCGTTTGGATTGCTCCGCTCCGCTCGCCCGAGGCGCTCCTTGATTACGGCGTCGGCCTGCTTGCTGTGGGTTGCGCACATTGAACTCTGCGCTTCCGACAGGTCGGCAGGGAAGCCGAAACGTTTCCCTTCGCACGCGGGGCAGCCCAGCTGACCCGGCAACAAGGCCTCAAGCTCCACCTGCGACCGGTCCAGGTCGACCGGCCCGAAAGCGTGCTGGACCACGTCCTGGATAGCGCCGAGGCCGATGTCCTCCCACGACGGGGGGTCAGCCCTGATCCCTGCCTGACCCAGCGCGGCTCCGCCCGGCAAATCGGCGAGCAGGTCCGGCACTGAGTGCTCCAGGACGAGCGTCGGGTAACGGCCCGCAGTGACCTCCTGCTCGTGCGCGGACGCGGTGATCACGGCGCTGCCAGCGATTGCGGCCAGCGTGGCGGCAACCGACTCATGACGCGCTGCAGCGAGGTTGATGACCCCCCAGATGGGCACGTAGACGGCGACTTCCAGGCCAAGCGAGCCGGGGTTCACGGCCGCGAACCCGTCCGGCCGGGGCGCGTCCAACTCCAGCGGATCCCAGGTGAGGACGAACACCCGGAGCGCTTCGGCCATCCTGGCCTCGCCTGGTGGTAGTCCGCTCCAGGTAATGCTGAGCTCCAGCAGTTTCTTGTCGATCACCGGCGCCGCGGAAAGCAGCTGCCCGACGTCGGCGGGCAGCCCAGCCAGCGCATCGCTACGGAGACCGCTCACGGATCTGACGATACGCGCGGCGCGTATGCGGAACGTCGCGGCTGACCGGATGCGCGCAGCACTCGGCCGTCGTGGTGACTGATTCTCATCAAGGAAGTGTCAGCCTGGCCAGTGTGTTTCGCGCCGCAGTGCCAGCGGGCAGACTGTGGGCTGGAGGAGGTCAGTTGACCCGTAAGCGCAAGCGTTCTGGCCGTCGGCCGCGTCGGCCTGTCCGGGCGCCAGTCCCCGCCGGCGACGGCCCGGACTGGGTGAGCATCAACGGCCGGCTCATGTTCGTCGTCGGCTATACGCTAGGCGGATCGCCGTACGGCGTCTTCGAGGATGAGATGGGCGACTTTGACGCGGGCGACCGGACCGGCAGCGAATCACCTTTTTAGTAGGGCCGATCGGGGCGTGTTTAGCTTTAGTAGGGCCGATCGGGGCGTGCCCGGTTGTAGGCAGTGATGACCGCCAGCGGTATGGAGTCGGACTCGGCGAGGTCGAAGCGTGCCGCGCGCGCCCAGGTGCGCACTTCGTCCCCGTCGGCCTGGCGGGAAGCCGGCGCGACGTCGTCTGGCCTCGCATGCGAGCGCCTGGCCAGTCGAATGGCCTCCATGACGATTTCCCTTGCGCGCGGCGTGTGCTTGATGGCGAGCTCGTCGAGAACGTCGTCGGCAAGGCTCGCAACCGCCTGGTTCCGGTCAGGCTCGCTCAACCGCAGGACGGCGTCGGCGACCTCTTCCATGCTGATCGAGCCAACCGGATTGTCGGACAGCGCCCTCTGCGGCCCAATTCGCCTGTGGGGCTCGATTACTGGATCTGGCCTGGGCGGCTTGCCGTGTTGGGATCATCGGTGAGTGATCTTTCCAGCCATCTACATGCTCGCGCGCGGCCTGCTCGGCTGCCTGATGGTGTTGGCCCGGCGTGAGGCATCCAAGGATGCCGAACTCCTGGTGCTCCGGCACGAGAACGCGATCCTGCGCCGCCAGATCAGCCGGGTCCGCTACCAGCCAGCCGACCGGCTGTGGCTCGCGGC
>DATJZH010000040.1:0-11709 GCA_035499215.1 Streptosporangiaceae bacterium
GTCGGCGACCGGGACGAGGTGATAGTCGTGGCGTCGTCACTCGGCGGGTTCACCGCGCCGCTGGTAGCCGCGAGGATCCCGGTAGCCGGCCTCGTCCTGGTGAATGCGATGATCCCCTCGCCCGGAGAGACGGCCGGCGCATGGTGGGCCAACACCGGATGGCTCGAGGCGCGCACGACGGCGGCGCAGCAGGGCGGGTACGGCACCGAGTTCGATGAGGCCGCCTACTTCCTGCACGACGTGCCGGCGCAGGTCGCCGCCGCCGGCGCGCGGTACCAGCGTCCCGAGGCCGGCGCGGCGTTCGCGTCGGTCTGCCGTTTCGGCGCATGGCCGTCGGTGCCGAGCCGGGTCGTGGCCGGAGCCGACGACCGGTTCTTCCCCGTCGAGTTCCAGCGGAGGCTGGCCAGGGACAGGCTCGGGCTCGAGGCGGATGTGCTGCCCGGCGGCCACCTGATCGCACTGGCGCAGCCGTCCGGGCTCGCGAGCTATCTGCTCGGTGCCTGACTGCGGCTCGTAGTGCCGGCAGGCTCGCGCAACCGCCGAACGCGGCAAGGGCCAGCGCCGGTACTATGTCTGTCGCCCATCGGGCCCCGGTAAGTTCCCCATGCCGAGGCTGCCACGCCGGTGACCCATCAGCCGCCGGTATGCGCGACGGCCGGTCGGCCTGCCGTGATCCGCCAGGCCTTTGCCGGCGCAGCCATGCGGCGAGCCGAGCCCGGGCTCGCCAGGCCAGCGGGTCCGCTGATGCAGTTGTGCATAGCGGACTGCCCCGACAATCTGCGGCGCAGGAAGGGAAGGCCAGGGCAAATGAAAAGAAGCAAGCCCCGGACCGGTATCGTGCTGAGCTGCGGACTTTTGGCTGCACTCCTCTCGCTCGTGCTGCCGCAGACGGCATACGCTGCCGAAACGCACAGTGGTGGCTACACGGTCACTGGCGGGCTGCTCAACGCCAGAACAGTGGACACGCCCTTATATAAGACGTTGGCGGCTGCCCGGACCTGCGTCCGGATCGAGGGCAGTCCGGGGAGTTACGGATGGGAGATCCAGCTTATCTGGTACGACAGGGGGCTAGACAAGGTGCTGTGGCATAAGCTCGGGTACGCCACGGCAACGTTCTGCAGCCCGAGGAGACGCCTCCGCTGTCGATGCGCGCCCAAGATATACGACGCGATAACAGCCAAAAGGCTCGCATCGATTCACGGCTGGTGGAAAGAGTACACCAACTGAGCAGGGATCTCGCTTGACTCGGCAGAACGAGCTGGCGATGACTGGTACTGGGACTACCGGGCGGGAGCATTTCACAAAGGCATGGGAATGCGCATCGACCTGGAGGCTATGCAAAACCCGGCTTCTCTCACGCATCTTCGCAGATCAAGGACTTGCGGGAAGGGAGTTTTGCATAACGCTACTGGTCTACGCCAACGCCGCCCTGGCCGGCTCGGTCTCGGACGCCTGGGTAGATCGCGACGCCCGCAAGGGCTAAGGGGCCAAGCGATCATGCGCCGGTAATTGTCGACCTCGACCTGTAGCCGCTGCGACCCCGGTCGAGGCCAGCCCGCCGGCCGCGTCGCACAAACACACCGGGCCGGTCGTCAATGGCGGGCCGTGCCCCGGCCGTTCTGCCCTGCCGCGGGGCGCAAGCCTGTGCCGCGCACTTGCGCCGGCGCGATGGCCCGGTTCGGGGAAGGGTTTCCGGGCCATCGCGCGGCTGCTCGCAGACCCGGCCCAGTAGACGGCCATCGCCGCCGGAAACGACTGGTGCTGAGCTGACACACAGCCATCGCCGCACCGGTGACCTGGCGTTACGCGCGAACGGCGCAGCACGGCGAAAAGCCAGGGGATCAGCCGTTCCCCGGCGTGCTGAGCGCCCTTGCCGGCTGGGACGTGACCGCGGCCAGCCCTTATCCTGGCAGTCTGGAGATGACAGGGGAGCCGGAATGCCGCAGCGCGATCGGGCTGCCCGGCTTCGCCCGCGCACGCCGGGACTTTGCGCCGCCGGGACGCCGCGTCCGGGGGAAGAACCTTTTTCCGCGGCATCTCATCGCGTGCTGCCTAATGCAGTGAGTAATGCGCTATACAGGTCATAGCACAAAGGGAGCGAGATGCGGCCACGGGAGACTTCTGCGCCCCTGCCCGGTCGGCGGGCGGTGCAGGACGTGCTGCGCCGCCTGCGTCAGCCTTTCGATGCGGCCGCGCTACCCGTCAAGATCCTGCTGATCGCGGTGCTCTGCGTGCTGGCCCCGCCGATAGCGGCGCTGGTGCTGGCGGGGGCGCTGTTCTACGCGCCGTACGCGCTGTGGGCTGGACACCGTGCGGTCGTCGCGTCGCTGTCGGTCGGGCTCTGGGGGATCACCCTGGTCTCGGCGCTGGCGCACGGGCCTGATCTGCCGAGATATGCGCTGTGGCTGCTTCCGCCGGCCGTCGTCGCTGCCGCGGACCTGGGGTCGCTGGGGCGCAGGTTCGTTCCCTGCCGGACGGTGGCATGGACGCTGGCCTGGGCGTTGCCGGTCGGCATCAGCACGTTCCGCATCTGGCGCAGCCAGCAGTTCGTCGGGCCGGCCTTAGCGTGGCTGATCGCCCTTGTGGTGCTCGGCTGGCGGCTCGCCAAGTCATGGCAGGACGATCGGGCATACGGGCGCCAGCAGGCTCGCGGCGCAGCCCTGGCGGCCCCCTATGGTCGCCCGCGTAACGGGCAGGCCGCGCCTTACGGTAGTCAGCGGGGCGGAACGCCCGGCGGGGGGGCTCAGCCGGACCCCAGGCAGTCCGGCGGGCGCCAGCCGGGCGGCCGGCCGGCCGCCGGCAGCCGGATCGCCATGGCCGAAGCCGCTGCGGCGGCGCGCGGCGGTGACGGCGCGCGCAGCCTGACGGCCACGGAGGGCGCGCGGGACCGGTCGGGCACGGAATGGCCGGAGATAACGGTCGATGAGGCGATGGCCGAGCTCGACGCGATGATCGGGCTGGCCGCGGTCAAGGAACAGGTCCGCTCGATCGCTGCCTCCATTGAGGCCGCGCGCCGCCGTGCGCTGGCCGGCCATGGATCCGCCAAGCCGATGCAGCATTTCGTGTTCCTCGGTCCCCCCGGCACGGGCAAGACGGCTGTCGCGCGGATTATCGCCAAGATCTTTTATGCGCATGGCTTGCTGGACACCCCGGCCGTGATCGAGGCTCAGCGCGCCGACCTGGTCGGCGAGTACCTGGGCGCCACCGCGCTCAAGACCAACGAGCTGGCCGACGCCGCGCTCGGCGGCGTGCTGTTCATCGACGAGGCGTACAGCCTGGTGAACGAGGGCGACGGCCAGGGCGACCGGTTCGGCAACGAGGCGGTCCAGGCACTGCTCAAAAGGGCCGAGGACGACCGGGACGACCTGGTCATCATCCTGGCCGGATACGAGCGGCAGATGGAGAACTTCCTCGCCACCAACCCCGGGCTCACCTCGCGATTTGCCGTCAGGGTCAAGTTTCCCGGCTACACGCCCGCCGAGCTGCTGTCGCTCGCCGATCTCGCCCTGGAACGGCGCGGCGAGCTGCTCGACCCGGACGCCCGGCCGGTGCTATGGCGGATGTTCGAGGACGTAGGCCGCCGGCAGCTGGCCGACGAGCTGGGCAACGGGCGTTTCGTGCGCAGCCTGCTGGAGAAGGCCGGCCGGGCAAGAGACGTGCGCGTGATGAGCGGCGAGGCCGAGCCTGCCCCCTCCGACCTCGTCACGCTGCGCGGCGGTGACATCGAGCACGCCTTCACCGAGCTGACGAGCCGGTACCGCGGCTACGGGCAGACCCCGACGCTGGAGAGCGCGCTGGCCGAGCTTGACGCGCTGGTCGGCCTTGAGCCGGTCAAGCGCCAGGTGCACGAGATCGCGGCGCAGCTGCGGGTGGCCCGGCTGCGTGACCGGCAGGGGCTTGCCAGCCAGCCGCCTGCCCGGCACTTCGTCTTCGCCGGGCCGCCCGGGACCGGCAAGACGACCGTGGCGCGGATCCTGGGCCGGATATTCGCCGCCCTCGGCCTGCTGGTCCGGCCGAGTGTGGTGGAAGCTCACCGGGCTGACCTGGTCGGCGAGCACCTGGGCTCCACCGCGATCAAGACCGACAAGCTGGTCGACTCGGCGCTCGGCGGCGTGCTGTTCATCGATGAGGCTTACTCGCTGTATAACGATGGTTACACCGGCGGCGACGCGTTCGGCTCTGAGGCGGTGGCAACGCTGCTCAAGCGAGCCGAAGACGACAGGGACCGGCTGGTGATCGTGCTGGCTGGCTACACCCCGGACATGGAAAGATTCCTGCGCACTAACCCTGGCCTGGCGTCTCGGTTCAGCGTGCGGATCGGCTTCCCCAGCTACTCGCCGGCCGAGCTTTCCCGGATCGCCCTGGCAGTCGCCGGCCGGGCGGGGGACAATTTCGCAGCCGACGCCCTGCCGGTGCTGGCGCAGATATTCGGCGAGGCCTGCGAGAGCGGGCGGATTGACGAGCTCGGAAACGGGCGGTTCGCCAGGTCGCTGTTCGAGCGCGCCTGCGCCTCGCGCGATGTCCGGGTCGCTCAGCTGGGCGAGGCAGCGAGCGCCGAGGATCTGACTACGGTCGTGGCGGCTGACCTGCTTGCCGCCTGCCCGGAGGTCACGGGCTGAGCGCGAAGCCCATCCGCTGGCCGGGCCGCCGTCGCGCCGCAAGCCTGATGTCGGCGCTGCGCACGACGGCAATCACGGACAGCCCCCCGGTCACCGGGCGGTCAGCCAGCATCAGTATCGGCGCCCGGCCGTCAGCCTGGCTCCTCCGGCGGCAGGTCTGACAGGGCAAGCGCGATGGCGTCCTCGTCCGTCCCGGCCGCGCGGATGGCGTTGATGAGCTCGTGCAGCACCTCGTGCCGGTCCTCGCCGAGATCCAGCAGGCGCTGGGCGGCCTCCCACAGTTCGGGCGGGTCGCCGCGCCACAGCCGGTCGGCGAGCGCGAGATGCCGGTCGAGGTGCTCCCCGCCGGCCTGCTGGCCCGATGGGTCGTCATGCTCGGTGGCCAGCAGCGCGCGGCGGTCGGCCGGGCTGGCGGGGTCAAGTGCCCCGAGGTCGGTTCCGCGGTAGATGCCCTCGAGCACCGGGAACGCGAAGGCTCGCCTGGGCAGGGCCTCCAGGTCACGGTCGGGCAGCAGGCGGGCCACCAGCGCGGGCTCCAGGCCGAAGGATGCCGGGTCGTGGTAGGTGCGGGTGAAGGTGCCCATGGTGTCGTAAACCGCATCGAGCGTCATCCGGATGCCTGCCGCGTCCAGGCCGGACCGGCCGCCGGCCCAGCGCACCCAGGCAGCCAGCACGTGCGGCATGGCATGCTGCTCGGCCGCCGACAGCATGACCTTCCTGGGCAGCCAGTCCAGCAGGAAGGTCTCGGCCTTCGCCGGGCTCACCCGCAGCGGGCGGCCGAAGTCCCGCTCGCAGCCGTATTCGACGATGTGGTCGGCGCAGCGGCTGGCCGCCTGGCGGTCAGAGAGGTCCTCGGCGTCATCGGAGGCGAGGAACTCGGCGACAAGCATGGCCCTGCGGTCCTTGCGCCACAGTGGCCGCCGGCCGGTTGCCAGCGGGGAGCGGGCGAGGGAAGCTGCCGCCGGAGCCGGCCACGGCATGGCGGACCCGGCGGGCAGGGCAGGCGGCAGCGTGTGGACCCGGGCCCTGATGAACGCGTGGTAGGCGGGAAAGGAAGCGCTCACCGGCGGATCGGCGGCACTCTCGGTAGCGGCGAGCGCGGCCTCCAGCAGCCGTCTGACCTGCGGCGGCCCGACCTGCTCGAAGGTGGCCCGGCCCGGCTCGCCCGCTCGCTGCTGCGCGGCCGCCGGGCCGCGGCCGGCTTGCGGCTGGCCGCTCCGGGGCTGGCCCGGCGGCTTCTGGCCGCCGCGACAGTAGTCAAGCAGCTTGTCCACCTGGGAGGTTACCCAGCCGTCCCGAGCCGTGCCTCCGGCGTTGTACTCGACCACGACGACGAGGGCGTGCCGCTCCTGCCCGGCGTAGCTGAAGACGCAGACGACCTCGTCCCGGTCGCCGAAGGCATCGGAGCTGACATAGCACTCGGCCGCCTCGACCGCACCCACGTGCTCCGCCCAGCGCGGCCGGGCCACGCCGCGGTCCATCAGCGCCAGCGCTGCCTGCTCGGCCTGGGCCGCCTGCCGGGGCGTCCCGAGGCAGGCAATTCCGGACAAAAGAGCAAGGGCGGCCGGGCTGCCCTGCTTGGCGGCGTAGGCAACAAGGCCCCCGCCGACCATTTCCTCGATGTCGGCCCGGCGCCTGCGTGCCTCGCGCATTCCCGCCCGGCCGGGCCGCTGGCCCCACCAGGTCCCGAGCAGTTCGCTGACCATCAGCTCCGCATCCAGCGGGCTGCGGACGGCCAGCAGTTCACGCGCGGCACGAAGCATCTCGGCGAATAGCGCGTTGGGCGGCGGCCCGGCCAGGGCGCCAGGTGCGTTGCGCTGCCCGGGCGGGCCGGAATGACCGGAATGACCGGGCCCGCCGGGAGGCTGCCTGCGAGGGCTTTGCGGGCTCACGTGGCTAGTTTTGCAGATGTGCGCGAAGCGATGCCATGCGTGCGCTGCGGCGCGCCATCGTCTCTGTGTGCGGGCAGCCGCTTCCCCTTCCTCTTCCTCGACGGCCGGTCGCCGGCAGCGACATCGCACCGGGCTGGGAGCCGACGGTGGAGTCGGCCGAAAGTCCGGCCAGCGGATTCGTTCAGTATCCCCCAGCAGCGTCACGTCTGGGGCTGATCTGCGCGGATAGCTGCCCGCTGGCCAGCCCGCCGCCAGTGTCCCGCTCGTGAGCGCTGGCGGCCGCTCGGGCCGGGCCCGTCGGCCGAGTTGCACCTCGTAGCCTGCTTATGCGCGATGTAACCGCTAGCCTTCTTGTGTCCGCAGTGAGCAGGGAGGAGCGCACATGGCACGCGCTCGCACGGGTGCGGGGTGCTCGCCGTGAGCACCGGAACGTCCGTGCCAAGGCCCCGGGTGCCCGGTATGGACAATTCGGATTCCGCGCTACTCGCCGCGCTGCTGAGCAAGGCGCCGATCGGCTTCGCGCTGATCGGCGCCGACCTGCGCTTCCGGCGGGTTAACGAGACCCTGGCGCGGCTGACCGGCATCAAGCAAGCCGACCATATCGGGCGCGCCCCGGCCGAGCTGTGGCCTGCGGGCCTGGCCGCCTGGACGCAGTCGGCAGCCCGCCGGGTGCTCGCCGGCCAGCAGCCGCTTTTCGAGTCAGGCCAGCCGGTCGTCGTCCCGGAGCAGGCCAGCCCGGCTTCCTCGGCCGCTGCTGCGCCCGGCGGGGATCCCGCCGCGGTTCCGGCTGGGCCAGCCGTTCCGGCTGACGCCGCGGTCCCCGTCAGCCCGCGCAGCCGGCACTGGGATCTGTCGTGCTTCGTCGCGCGAGATCCGGACGGCGATGTCAGCGGCGTCGCGCTGATCGCCGTTGACGTCACCGACCTGCAGGCCGGGCAGGAGGCTGTGCGCCGGAGCGAGGAGCGCTACCGCTCGCTGGTCCAGGCCGGAGCGCAGGTGGTCTGGGTGACCACGCCGGCCGGCCAGATCGCCGAGGACTCGCCCGAATGGCGCTGGATCACCGGCCAGACGATCGATGAGTACCGCCGCGGCGGCTGGCTGGAGGCAATCCACCCGGAGGACGCGGAGCGGGTGGGGCGTGACTGGCAGGAGTGCATCAGCACCGGCAAGGTGTTCGACAGCCGCTACCGGGTGCGCACCAAAACGGGCTCCTACCGGCACTATGACGTGCGCGCCGTGCCGATCGAGCGGGACGGGAAGATCATCGAGTGGGTCGGCGCGAGCACCGACGTCACCGGCCAGCGCGAGGCGGAGGAGATGCGCGGCCGCCTGACAGAGCAGCTGTCAGCGGCCGCGCTGCGCACCGCCCGGCTGCAGCAGGCCACCTCCATGCTGGCCGAGGCGCTGACCGTGGCCAAGGTCGTGGAGGTCATCACCGAGGTGGGGCGGTCGGCCATCGGCGCCGAGCGGTCCGCGGTCGCGATGCTCGACGCCGAGCGGCTCCGGTTGCGTACGGTCAACCCTGGCGGCCTGCCCAGCAGCCCGGGCGGGCCGAGCGGAAATATCCCGCTCGATGCTCCCAGCGTCATGACCGCCGCCATCGCGGGCCGCCGTCCAGTGCTGCTGGAAAGCCCCGACGCGCTGCGGCGTTACTTCCCCGAGGTCGAGGCCGGGGTCGAGCTGTTCCTCGCCCACAGCGACGAGCTGGCCTGGGTAGGCCTGCCGCTGCTGTCGTCAGGTGCGGCGCTCGGGGCACTGCGGTTCTCGTTCACCCGGCCGCGCCAGATCACCGAGGAGGAGCGGGTGTTCCTCGAGGCGCTGGCGGGCCAGTGCGCGATGGCCCTGGAGCGGGCCTCGCTGTTCGAGCGCGAGCACACCACGGCCGAGACGCTGCAGCGCAGCCTGCTGCCCGACCGGCTGCCGACGGTGCCGGGAATCGTCCTGGAGGCCAGATACCTGCCGGTGACCAGGAACATGGAGATCGGCGGGGACTGGTATGACGCGTTCCGGCTGCCGGACGGCAAGCTTGCGGTTGCAGCCGGCGATGTCATGGGCAAGGGCCTCACCGCCGCGGCGGGCATGGGCCGGGTCCGCAACGCGCTGCGGGCCCTCGCACTGACAGATCCCCGGCCGGCCGCGGTCCTGGCCGGGCTCGACCGGCTGTTCATCGCGACCGAGCTCGACGAGCAGGTCACCACTGTGGCCTACCTGGTGGTGGATCCCGAGACCGGTGACGGCATGGCCGGCAACGCCGGCCATCTGCCGCCGCTGCTGCTGTCGCTGGGCGCCCAGCCGAGACTGGAGCAGGCCGAGGCCGGGACGCCGCTTGGCTGGGCCAGCCCGCGCCAGCAGTACGCCTTCCGGCTGCCGCCCGGCAACACTGCGGTGCTGTATTCCGATGGACTGGTGGAGAACCGCAGGCGCGGCCTCGATGCTGGCCTGGACGAGCTGGTCTCGGTGGCCGCCCAGGCGCCCGTGGATGTGCTGGAAGACCCTGCGAGGCTCCTTGACTATCTGGTTCACCGGATGATGGCGGGCTACGAGCAGGACGACGACGTGACTGTGCTTGTCCTGCACATGCCAGCCAGAGACGGGGTAGTGCCTGTCCGGCGAGCGCGCGCAGCCGGAGTTGCGAGAAAGGGCAAGGCATGACGGATGCGGGTACGATCCTCGGCGTGTGCTCGCGGTGACGGGGAGATCTCGAGGCCCGGGCTCGCACCGGTACGACCTACCCGTCGAGTCCGCCTAAGGTGGTGGACGGGAGCGAATCTGGTCCCGGCGGCTGGACTCAGCCGCAGGAGCCTGGCTTCAGCACTGGTCACAGGAGCAGGTCCCGAGTCATAGGAGCAGGTCCCGAGCGGTAGGGTCCATTCTCGCCATACGTTTGCCGGAGAGGTGCTTGTGTCACCTGCTAGTACGGTCAGCAAGGGGTCGGTAGCGGCGCGGCGGGCCGCCATCCAGCGAAGGAAGGGGTGACTGCGGTGGCAGGCGCTGCAGGCTCCGCAGCGCGGAGGCAGCCCGCGCCCTCAGGCCAGGGCACGCCAGTTCCGCAGCAGCCCGCAGTCGCTTCCGACGCTGCGGTTGCGCTGGTGCAGGACGGCGCTACGGCGCAGGCCCAGCGCGCTTCCGACGACTCAGGCACCGCCAAGCGGCCGGCCGGCCGGCGGCGGAGAGCTTCCCGCAAACAGGCCGCGGCCGGCCAGCCGGAGAACCAGGCAGCGAAGCAGACAGCCACGGAAGACACTGATGACGGTGCGGAAGGAGCTGGCAGCATGCGTAGCAACGGCGCAGGCGCAGCGCGCCGCGGGCAGGACAACGGGCGCAAATCCGCGATCGCTGTCAAGGACAGGTCTGCGGCAGGCGCCTCGACATCGGAAGTGCAGGGCCGGAAGACCGGCGGTGACTACGAACGGATGGACGTGAGCGCAGACCTCGATTTCGACGAGCCGGCAGCCGACGCCGCGGATCTGGACGCCGAGCCGGATCTGACGGCCGTCGCCGACCTGGACGCCGACCCCGACCTGGACGCCGACCCCGAACTGGACGTCGAGCTCGACGTGCTCGCCGACGACGACGTCGACAGCGATGAAGCGGCCATCGGCCTGGAGATCGACGACGTAGCGGCCGACGGCGACGCCGACGAGACCGTTCGCGCCGAGGACGGTGAGCAGTCCGACGAGGTGGCCGAGGTGCCCGGAGCCGTGGCAGGCGCCGGCGCGGCCGTCGTTGTTGCCGGCCAGCCGGCCAAGCCGGCCGGCGATGAGAACGAGGACGAGGCCTTCGTCTACGGCGATGACGACGAGGACCTTCCCGCTGCCCAGGTTGCGGTGGCCGGCGCCACGTCCGATCCGGTCAAGGACTACCTGAAGCAGATCGGCAAGGTCCCGCTGCTTAATGCCGAGCAGGAAGTCGAGCTTGCCAAGCGCATCGAGGCTGGCCTGTTCGCCGAGGAGAAGCTCGCCGACGGCCGGAACATGCGCCCGGATCAGCGGTTCGATCTGGAATGGATCGCCGACGACGGCCGGCGGGCCAAGAACCACCTGCTGGAGGCGAACCTGCGGCTGGTGGTCTCGCTGGCCAAACGGTACACAGGGCGCGGCATGCTGTTCCTGGACCTGATCCAGGAGGGAAACCTGGGTCTGATCCGCGCGGTGGAGAAGTTTGATTACACCAAGGGCTACAAGTTCTCGACCTATGCGACCTGGTGGATCCGGCAGGCCATCACCCGGGCGATGGCCGACCAGGCCAGGACGATCCGGATTCCGGTGCATATGGTGGAGGTCATCAACAAGCTGGCGCGGGTTCAGCGGCAGATGCTGCAGGACCTGGGCAGGGAGCCGACTCCCGAGGAACTGGCCGCCGAGCTCGACATGACCCCGGAAAAGGTCATAGAGGTGCAGAAATACGGCCGGGAGCCGATCTCGCTGCACACGCCGCTCGGCGAGGACGGCGACAGCGAATTCGGTGACCTGATCGAGGACTCCGAGGCGATCCAGCCCGGCGAGGCAGTCAGCTTCACGCTCCTGCAGGAGCAGCTGCACTCGGTGCTCGACACCCTGTCCGAGCGCGAGGCGGGCGTGGTGTCGATGCGGTTCGGCCTGACCGATGGCCAGCCGAAGACGCTTGACGAGATCGGCAAGGTGTACGGGGTGACCCGCGAGCGCATCCGGCAGATCGAGTCGAAAACCATGTCGAAGCTTCGCCACCCGTCCCGGTCGCAGGTGCTGCGCGACTACCTCGACTGAAGGCGCGATCCGCCAGCATGCGCCGGGGTGCGGCCGGCTTGACTCAGCGAGCGATCCGCCCGCATGCGCCGGGTGCGACTACATCTTGACCGAATGTCACTTCTGGGGGACCGTGGTATGCGTATAGCTGCCGCCTGGACCTTGCGGAAGGAAATCATGAGTACTGCGATCATGAGCACTGCGATGCGGCGTGCAGCCGATCCAGCCAGCAGGGATCCGGGCGGCCGTCAGCGGCGTCGCTGCCGGCTGCCCTGTCGGCGGCCCGCCCGATGACGTCACCGCGAGTCAGACGACGGCTTGGCCAGCAGCCTTGCCGTCTCGTCCTGGATCTCGACCGCGATCTTCGCCAGCGCGTCAGCGTGCTGACGGTTGTGGTGGGCGCAAAACAGCAGCTCGCCTGATCCGGGGAGGACAACCCGCACGTACGCGGGTGCTCCGCACCGGTCACACAAG
>DATJZH010000041.1:0-9386 GCA_035499215.1 Streptosporangiaceae bacterium
ATGAGTTCGGCGAGGTGCGCGCCGAGGGTCACGGCGCTGTGCGTTACCGCCACGTAGAGCCCGCCGACACCGGGAAGCCAGCCCGCGATGGTCTGGCCGTCGGCTGGCATCGGGCGCACGCACACGCGGTAACCGGCGACATCAGCGTCATCCAGCCCGCGGACCGCGCGGCGCGCCCGGCGCAGCAGCTCTTGCGCCCAGCGCCGCAGTTCGGCATCGGGCGTGTGCAGATCCACGGCCGCGTCGGGCGCCTCCAGGTGCACCAGCCCGCCAGAATGGGGCCGCAGGTGCACCTCCGGGGCATGCACCACCCGCGTCAGGCCAGGCGGTGTCACCGGCCCGGCCCGCACCACCAGCGCAGGCGCCGCGGCGCCTGGCGCTGCCCACGGGACCAGCGGCACCGGGCAGGCAGGGCCAGCCAGGGCGGCCACCTCGGGAGTCCATCGTCCCGCGCAGCAGACCACCGCATCCACCGGTATCCGCTGGCCGTCGGCGGTCCGCACCGCCTGCACGGCGCCGCCGGCAGCGGCCAGGCCGACAACGCGCCCCGGCTCCCCGGTTAGCACCGTGGCCCCGTGCCGGACCGCATGCCCGGCCAGCTGCCTGATCAGCGGCTCGGTGAGCAGATAGCCCTCCGCCGGAAACCAGGCGACCTCTGCGGCCGGGCCAGGCAGCCGCAGCGCCGGCTCAAGCACAGCCGCCTCGGCGGCACCAGCCAGGCGCGCCGGGTAATCCTGGCCGGCGAGCCGGCGCACCCGCGCCGCGAGCTCCGCGTGCCCGGTACCGCAGGCCGCCCACTCGATGTTGCCGACCGGCCGGTACCACTGCGCGCCGTTCAGGCTGGCCGCAACGCGTGCCCACGCCCGCATCCCGGCGTGATTGAGGCGATGGTAGCCGCCGGGCGTCTTGTCGTTCGAGTTCAGCCACGCGAAGCTCAGCCCGCTCGCGCCGCGGCCGGCCCCGGCCTTCTCCAGCAGCGTCACTCCGATGCCCGCCTCGGCCAGCCGGGCCGCCACGCACGCACCGAGCACACCCAGACCGATCACCGCGCACCGGCGCGGCCGCAGCGCACTCTCACCAGGCATTCATCCTCCCCCTTGCGGGAGGCGACAGCGGGCCGGCCGGCGGTAGAGATCGGCGTACCGGCCGTTGCGGCTGAGCAGCTCGGGATGGGTACCAGTCTCGGCGACCCGCCCGCGGTCGAGGTAGAGGATCTGCCGGGCGTCGGTGACCGTGAGCAGATCATGGGAGATCAGGATGGTCGTGCGGCCGGCCATCAGCCGCCGCATCGGGGCGAGGATGCGCTCGCTCGCCTCGGCATCGAGGCTCGTGGTGGGCTCGTCAAGCAGCAGGATCGGGGCGTCCCGGATCACGGCACGGGCGATCGCGATGCGCTGGCGCTGCCCGCCGGACAACAGCCGCCCCCGGGGCCCGACCGGCGTGTCGTAGCCAGGGGCAGCGCCGTGATGAACTCGTCGGCATCCGCGGCGCGCGCTGCCTCGACCAGCTCGCGCTGGCCGGCGCCGGGCCGGCCAGCCAGGATGTTCTCCGCGACGGTGCCGTCCAGCAGCAGAGTCTCCTGCAGCACGACAGCGATGCTGGCACGCAACTGCCGGGGATCGAGATCGCGCAGATCGTGTCCATCCAGGCTGATTCGCCCGCGGGCCGGGTCGTAGAAGCGCAGCAGCAGCTTGATCAGCGTGGTCTTGCCCGCGCCGCTGGGCCCGACCAGGGCCGTGGTCTGGCCGGGCAGCGCGGCGAAGCTGATGCCGGCCACGGCCTCGGCGCCCGTCCCCGGGTACCGGAAGCCGACATCGTCCAGGACCAGCACCCCGCGGGCCGACGACAGCGCGACCGGACGCGCCGGGACAGTCACTGTCGGCCGCTCGTCGAGCAGATCGATGATCCGCTCGGCGCCGGCCGCTGCGTCAAAGATGGTGCTGGACAGCTGTCCGAGATCGCGAACCGGGCTGAAGAGCTGAACGAGGTAGACCAGGAATGCCACCAGCCCGCCCACGGTGAGCCGGCCGGCCGAGATCTCCCAGATCCCGACGCCGACGATGGCCAGCAGGCCCGCCGCCTCGGTCACGCTCACCACCGACGGGTAGAGCGCCTCGACCCTGGCCGCGGCCAGCTCCGCGCCCGCGCTGCCGAGACTCTGCCCGGCGAACCGCTCGACCTCGGCCTCCGCGCGCCCGTAGGCCTGGATCAGGACGGCATTGCTCAGGCTGTCCTCGGCCACGGCACTGATCGACCCGCCGCGCCTGCGGGCCTCGCGGGACGCGGCCTTGATCCGGCGGGAGAAGGCGCGCGCGGTCAGCCAGAAGATCGGGACCGCGGCCAGCGACACCAGGGCCAGCTGCCAGCTGATGAAGAGCATCACCGCGGCGAAGATCACGATCTGGAATATCTCCGAGGTCGCCTCGGCCACGCCGACCAGCACGAGGTTCTCGATCGCGCCCACATCCTCGGTGAGCCTGCTGAGGATGTCACCGAGGCGACGGCGATCGAAGAAACCCACCGACAGCGTGTGCAGGTGCCCGAACACCCGGGTCCGCAGCCGGTGCAGGAAATTCTCCCCGATCCAGCTGGCCAGGTACTCATCGGCGAAAGTTGTGCCCGCGGCCAGGATCGTGATGCCCAGGAACGCCGCGGCCACTTCCGGGAACGCCGACATGTTGCGCGGGATCAGCACGTCGTCGGTCCCGATCTTCAGCATCCAGATCGCGGCTGCCTCCAGCGCCGGGGCCAGCACCGACAGCCCCAGGCTCAGCGCGAGCCAGCCGCGGAACGGCCGGGCATCGGGCCAGAACCGCCCGAACACCGTCCGGATGCTCGCCGCCGGCGCCAGGTCCACCAGACTGTCGTCCGCCGGATTCTCGGCACCCATCGCCGACGGGCGCAGCAGCGACCTCACTATCTTTTCCTTCGTCTCGGGCGTGGGCGGTGGCCGCGACCCCTGTGCCGGGGAGCAGCGACCACCGCCCGATGGACAGGAACCGGCCGCTGGCACAACCGCCGGCGGGGTTACTGCGACCCCTGCTAACGGAACCTGCGGTGCCGGTGATGCCGGCGGTGCTGCCGGAATTCCCGGCGGTGGTGGCGGTGGCCGTCGTGGTACATGTTCATCTCCTTCCGCTTGCCTAAACTCACCAACGGACCGGTCAGCGAGGCGGTTCTGCGCCATGGCAACGAATTAGTCACGCTTACCCGGACCGTTCGGTAACGTTGCTATACGTGATGATCTGATTACGGTGCGGGACTGGCAGCTGCTGGCCGGCGGAGATCACCGTGCGCGTCCTGCTGCGAGGCTGTCGCGGGGGATCGGCGGGCCGCTGCTCCGCCATTGCGCCTATCATTCGCGGGTGAGCTGCACTAGCCCAGCACGGCCGAGACCGTGACCGCCACCCGGCCGGCCGTGCCCGGCTCGCGGCTCGCGGCGCGCGCGCCGCGGCACCGGGCCGCATGGCTGCTCACCGCAGGCATGATCGCGTTCGCGGTCACCATCGGCGTCTACATCGGCTTCATTGTCACCCATCCGGCCGACCGCTGGATGATCCCGGTTGATCTTAATGTGTACCGCGAGGGCGGGCTGGTCGTCCGCCATCTCACCCCGCTTTTCCGGCCGCACAGGCTGGCGCCGCTCTACGAGTGGCCAGGGCGGCAGCTGAAGTTCACCTACCCCCCGTTCGCCGCGATGGCGTTCACGATCTTGACGCTAGCGCCGTTCGCCGTGCTGACGAAGATCTCGGTCGGGGTGAACATCGCGGCACTGGCAGCCACGATCTGGATCACGCTCGGCGGTCTCGGCCAGCGCCGTGGATTCGCCCGCCTGGGCGCGACGCTGCTGCTGGCCGCCGCGCTGTTCTGGACCGAGCCGGTGCAGCGGACGCTGTTCCTCGGCCAGATCGAACTCCTCCTGATGCTCCTGATCATCTGGGATCAGTGCCAGCCCGACAGCCGCTGGTGGAAGGGCGCGGGCATCGGAATCGCGGCCGGGATCAAGCTGGTACCGCTGATCTTCATTCCGTACCTGCTGCTGACCCGGCGGTTCCGGCAGGCCGCGGTCGCCTCGGGGGTCTTCGCAGCGACCGTGCTCGCGGGCTTCGCGGTGCTGCCCGGCGATTCCACGAAGTGGTGGCTGGACGGGCTCTTCGTCCAGGGCAGCCGGACCGGATTCGTCGGCTGGGAGGGCAATCAGTCGCTGTTCGGTCTCATCACCCGGCTCGTCGGCAGCATGACGGACGCCCAGCCGATCTGGCTCCTCGCCGCCGCCATGACGGTAGCAGCAGGGCTGGCCTGCGCGGCGCTGCTCGACCGGGCCGGACATCGGCTGCCGGGCCTGCTGACCTGCGCGCTGACCGGCCTGCTGGTCTCGCCGATCAGCTGGGACCATCACTGGGTCTGGGTCGTGCCGGGGGTCGTGGCTATCGCCGGCTATGCCGCGCGGGCCAGATCCGCCGCCCGGTGGGCCCTGGCGGGCCTGGCTGTCGCGGTCGCCGCAGTGTTCGGTGCGTGGCCGGTGACGCTGTGGGGCGCGCCTGTCGATATGGGTGCCTTCGGCGAGGGCCTGATCTGGGCGCCGCCCAATACCAGCCCTGGTACTTACTTCAAGTACGGAGACCGGCCGTGGTACATCGAGTACCGATGGCACGGTTTCGAGCTGATAGTCGGGAACCTCTATGTGCTGACCGGGATGGCGCTCTTCGTGCTGCTCCTGGTGTGCGCAATCCGGGCCTCGCGCGCCTCGGCCAGGCAGGTCAAGCCGGTGCGCGGGATCAGCCCGGCCTCGGCCGCCTCGGCTCATCGGTGATCGGCCGGGCAGCCGGGGGCGCGCGGCGGGGGAGGTCATGGGCCGGCAAGCAGTCCACCAGGCCCGCCGGTCAGCTCAGTGTCCGGTCAGTGCCGGGCCGCATGCCCCAGGACCCGGAAACCGCGCACCATACCAGGGCAATCAGCGCGCCCAGCAGCACCAGGGGAACGATCAGTTCGAGATTCGCACTAGCCACCGAGCGCATGGGGCGCACGGTCGGCAGGAGCGGGTTCCCCGGCATCAGCGCAACGGTTCCGGCAGCCAGCCGGGCCAGGACCAGCCAGTCGAGCCGGGACGCGGGATAGATCGCCAGCAGGGGGAGGATCATCGCGTCATACCACGGCAGCTGATACGACGCGACGAACAGCCAGGCCAGCCCGAGCGCAAGAGCAGGCTGGATTGCGGGCAGCGCCGGGACAGCGCCGGGAAGCCGCCAGAGCAGCAGCGCGGCAAGGGCAGCGAAGGCCGCCACGGGCAGCAGCAGATTCGACAGCGGGTGCGGCCCCGGCCAGGCAAGCCAGCGGTAGTAGCTGTCCGCCGTTGCGTAGTCACTGCGGGCCGACAGCGCAGTGACGGCCGGGTACCCGTACCAGAGGTACGACGGCACGAGGACAGCGACCGCGCCCGCCGCCGCCGCGGCCAGCGAGAGAATCGACCGGCGGCAGGCCCAGGCCACCCCCAGGCCGAAAATGGCAAACGTGATCTTGATATCCGCTGCGGCCCCGATCAGCACGCCGCTGGCCAGCGCCTGCCGCCAGCCGGGCGGGGCTGGCCTGGATAGCCGCGCGGGCGGAACTGGCCCCGCGCTGCCGGCTGGCCCCGCGCTGCGGGTTAGCCCCGCGCCGCCGACGACGATCAGCCCCAGGAAACCGGCGGCCGCGGCCAGCCCGTCGACGTGCGCCCCGGCGATCAGCGCCCACAGCAGGAGCGGGTTCACTGTCCACAGCAGGTGCGCCCTGGCCCGCCGAGACGGATCGCAGCGCAGCAGCCTGTCTAGCGCGAGCGCCACCGCGCCGAACGCCAGCGCGTTCCAGAGCTTGAGCCAGAAGACGATTCGGGCGGCGGAGGTTCCGCCCAGCTCGGCCGCGCCGAGCTCCTCGGCGGTCGCCAGCGGGCCGTAGAGCGAGACGTCCTTGCCCCATGCGGCGGGTGCCGCCCGGCCGACCGGATCGCCGGTGCGGCGCAGCTGGTCCGGGGTCATCACGTAGGGGCTGCGGCGCAGCACCGCCATCCGGCCATACGCGGCATAGTCCAGCGAGTCGGTGGACCCGGCGGGCGGCAGCACCGTCAGCGCGGCGGTTGCGACGAGTCCGACGGCCAGCAGCGCGCGGACGGGCAGCCGGGCGCCGCGCCGCACGGCGGCCAGGCCCGCGATCACCCCGCCGGCCCCGACGAGGGCCGCTGCCCACAGTGCAGGGATTGCCGTGCTGACGGAAACTTTGAGGCTAAGCTGCCAAGGCGGGCCCGCAGCAGGCACGGCTGTGTGCACACTGGACCAGCTGTTGCGCGCCGCCGCTGCCGCAATCATGATCAGGATCGCGGTGCCGATCCCGATCGCCGCCGACCAGGCAAGAGCCCGGGTGGCACGGCTGCGCCCGGCCGTGTCCCGGCGCGGCCGGGCAGACGGGCGAGGAGTCGCGTATCCGGCATCGGAACTCGGCATCGAGCCCGCGCCGGTGCCTGCAGTCGAGATTTCGGTCACCGAAGCTCTATACGGCGTTGATGCGTAACGGGCACGGCCAGCCTATGTACTCATGGCTGCTGGCATGCCAGCAGCTGGCGATCCCGTGGGAGTAAACCGACAAGTTCTTGTGCATTTCTTGACAAAACGGTCGGCTGGCGTGCCAGCAGCCGTCCTGCCCGGGCACGCCGTGGCCTTATCTCCCCTGCGCCCGCTCGCGCCCTGCCGCCGCATAATTGGATGAGAATCATGCCTGATCTAGCCGAATTGCTCGACCGCTGGCGCAGCGACCTCGCCGCCTGGGCGATCCCCGAGCACATCACGGCGGCAGCGGGCGAGTCGCCGTGGGTGCTGCCGCGCGAGGTTTTTGCCCGGCGGGCGGACCGGCTGGGCGGCGCCCCGTCCGGGCCGTCCTACGAGCGAGCCTGGGCTGCGCTGGATCCGCCCGGCAGTGTCCTGGACATCGGCGCCGGCGCGGGCGCCGCATGCCTGCCGCTGCTGGCCCGGACCACGACCCTGACTGCTGTGGACGCAGACGACGGCATGCTCGGGCTGCTCGCAGCCCGTATCACGGCCAGCGGCAGGCAAGCCCGGCTTGTCCACGGCCGCTGGCCGGAGGTGGCCCCGGCAGCCGCTCCGGCCGACGTCGTGACCTGCCAGCATGTCCTCTACAACGTCGCGGATGCGGGGCCGTTCATCGAGGCGCTGACCGGCCACGCCCGCAGAATCGTTGTCGCGGAGATGAGCTCCCAGCACCCGCTCGTCAGCCTGAATGCGCTCTGGCTGCGCTTGCACGGCATCGAGCGGCCGCGCTCCCCCGCTGCCAGTGATCTGGTTGCGATCCTGACGGCGATGCGGCTGCACCCGGGCCACCAGGCCTGGCGCCGTCCGGGCGGCGCGGACTACGCGACCTTCGCGGAGCTCACGGACGTCACCCGGCGTCGGCTGTGCCTGCCGCCCGAGCGTGCCGACGAGGTAGCCGAGGCCCTGGTGGCCGAGGGCGTGGAACCCGGCGCCCCGGTCGACCTCGGCTCGTCCGGCCGCGATGTCGTCACGATCTGGTGGGACGGCGCTGCCAGCTAGCGGGTCTGCGGCCGGCACCCGGCGGGCCGGATATTCTCGGCCGAGTGCTCAGCATCACTAAGCCGTGGTCACTGAGCCGAACTAACGTGGCAGCGTGAGCGTCTGAAGGTAAGACGACGCGGACATCTACCGGCAGGGTAAGGCGGCTGTCAGTGAACGAATGGCCAGAAGGATGGTTCCGGGACGGAGCAGGCACTGGCGGCTCCGTCCCCGAGCCCTCGGCCGCTGACCCGACCGTCCGAATCTCCGGCGGATCCGGCCAGCCCGACAGGGGCGCCCGGCCAGGTGCGGCAGCCAGCATGCGGTACGGCACCAGCGGCGGGAGCGGCCGGGATGCGCCGACCGCGCCGTGGCCGGCCCAGCCGCCGGCCCGCGGACCCCGGCGAGGCGCCGGCAGCCCCGGTGGCGGCAGCCCGCGCACCGGCCCCGGGCGGCGCTGGCTGCGGCCGCGCCGGATTATCGCGGTTCTAGCCGTTTTGGTAGCGCTTGTTGTCATCCTGACCGTCGCGATGTACTTCTTCCTCGACTCGAAGCTCAACCGCAGGAACGTCCTCGTCGACTACTCCGGCAGGCCCGCAGCGTCCGCCGGGACGAACTGGCTGATCGCCGGGTCGGACAGCCGCCAGGGCCTGACAGACGCGCAGATTCGCCAGCTGGCCACTGGTTTTGGAGTCAGCGGCCAGCGTTCCGACACGATCATGCTCTTGCATATCCCCTCGGACGGCGGCCAGCCCGTGCTGATCAGCCTGCCCCGTGACTCCTACGTGCCGATCCCCGGCTACGGCTACAACAAGATCAACGCCGCATTCGCGCTCGGCGGCCCCCGGCTGCTGGCCAGAACCGTGCAGAACGTCACCGGCCTGCGCGTCGACCACTACATGGGCATCGGCTTCGGCGGCTTTGTGAGCGTCGTCAATGCGGTCGGCGGGGTCCGGATATGCATCAAGGTGCCGCTGCATGATTCTGCCGCCGGGCTGAACCTGCACCCGGGCTGCCAGACCCTCGACGGCGCGCAGGCGCTCGGCTATGTGCGCACCCGGCACCTTTATGCTGACCAGGATCTGCAGCGGGTCCAGGACCAGCGGCTCTTCCTGCGGGCACTGCTCAGCAAGATGACCAGCCCCGGCGTGGTCCTCAATCCCTTCGCCGCGGTCCCCGCCTCGATCGGCGCCGCCGACACGCTCACCGTCGATCAGGGCACGAGCCTCTACCAGCTGATCAGGGTCGCTTTCGCGCTGCGGCATCCGGAAACGACCACCGTCCCGATCGCCAACGCCAGCTACGTGACATCCAACGCCGGGGATGCCGTGCTGTGGAACACCACCGAGGCCAGGCAGCTGTTCGGCGCGCTGGCTGCTGACCAGCCTGTGCCGAAGGGCCTCATTACCGGCTCGCACCAGGTCAGCTAGCTGCCGCTGCCTGCTCGCTGCCCGTCGCCGGACGCCGTGGGCACATCCGTTCGGAATGTGTCATGTACCTCAACGCCCCCTCTAGCATGGTTCAATGCCATCCGAGCGCTTCAGATCGCGCGTCACTGCAGACGGAGGTCTTACTGATGCCCGGATTGATGCCCGGAAGCAGCCCGCCGCGGCCGAGCCACAAGGACCTGTCCTCCCGGGAGGCCCAGATTATGTCGCTGATCGCGGCAGGCCACTCCAACGGGCAGATCGCGGCGCATCTGGTGCTGACTGAGAAGACCGTCAAGAATCACGTGAACCGGATTTACTCCAAGCTGGGCGCGGGCTCGAGACCAGATGCGATCTCACGCTGGGGACACGTGTTCGGCGATCCTCCCGGCGGGAAAGCTCG
>DATJZH010000042.1:0-37163 GCA_035499215.1 Streptosporangiaceae bacterium
TATTCACGATGTGTATCCGCTGCCGCCCGGGCTGACGCGAGCGGCCGGATCTGGCCGGGTCCGGCATGCCCGACAGCTGGCACCCATGCGCACTGGGCCGCCCGGCATGTCCATACCGGCACATCGGCTCCGGGCTGCGGGTTCGTGCGTCAGCCCGCGATCAGCCAGCGGAGCGGTCCCGGCCGGCCGTCTCGCGGTCAACGGCCCACGCCGCGACCTGGGCGCGGGCCTTGAACCCCAGCTTGGTGAAGATGTTCGCCAGGTGCCGCGCCACGGTGGCCGGGCTGATGCCCAGCCCGGCGGCAATGCCGCGATTAGACAGGCCGCGGGCTACCAGCGTCGCGATCTCGAGCTCGCGTGCCGTCAGCGCCGTCGGCAGGCCGGCGCTGCCGACCGGGCCGGCACCGCCGTCCGTGCTGGCACCGCCGGCCGTGCTGGCACCGCCGGGCACAGCGGTCAGGCCGCCGGCCCGCTGGCCGGCGCCGCTCCGGTCGCCGGACCCGCCGGTGCCGGACCCGCCGGTGCCGGACCCGCCGAAGCGGGCACTGTCGGCACCGCCGCGACGAGTGTCGGCACGGTGATCGCCGGGCGGCAGCTCCCCGCCGGAATGGCCGATCGCGAGTCGCGCGGCCTCGTCGGCGCTCGTCGCTTTGCCCTCGGCCAGCAGTGTGCCCGCAGCCGCACTTCCCAGCCGGGCCCGCGCGGCCCCGAGCAGCTGCTCCAGCCGCGCCCGCGCCCCGGCTGACGGCGCCTCGCCGGCCGCCTCGAGCAGCGCCAGCGCCGCCCCCTCGATCTTGACCGATCGCACGGCGTCGCCGTGGGCGGCAGCCAGCATGGCCAGTGCCTCGAGGCCGCGCGCGATCGCCAGGCGCTGCCCGCTGGCGAGGCTGAGCTGAAGGCACTGAGTCAGGCTCGAGCCGGCCAGGTCCAGGTCGCCCTGCGACAGCGCGACCCAGCCGATCCCGGCGAGGCACCGGGCGATCTCTGGCCTGGCGTCGATCTGCGCGTAGAGCGTCAGCGCGTCCCCGAAGTGGCGCAGCGCGGCGTCGCCGTCCCCGCGCGCCCTGGCGAGGCCGCCGAGCCCGTACAGCGTCTGCGCCACACCCCAGCCGTTGTTATCGCGCAGCACCTCGAGCGCCGTCTCATAAACGCCCTGAGCGTCAGTCAGCTTGCCCAGGCGGGCCATGATCGCAGCCTTGGTGGCCAGCGCCAGGCCCTCCTCCCAGTCGTCGCCCGCGGCCTTCGCCGCCGCGACCGCGGCCACTGCGCCGGCCAGCGCCTCCTCGTGCCGGCCCGAGCGCAGGCTGACCAGGGCAAGAACGCGGAGCGCTCCGGCGCTGCGACCGTCAGCCGCGCGGGCGCTGCGGTCCAGGCCCGCCTTGGCGCACTGGGCCGCGGCAGCATAGTCCTGCTGCTCGAAGGCCAGTTCGGCCCGAAGCATCAGCGCGCGGGCCCGCACTTGCGCGGGAACCTCGCGATCGAGGCACAGCATGCGATCGAACCAGCCGGCGCCCTCGGTCACGTCGCCACGGGCCACCCAGGGCGCGCGCAGCGCCGAGCACATCCGCAGGCCCTCGGCCGCGTCGCCGCGCTCCAGGCACACTGACAGCGCCACCCGGAAATTCGCTCGCTCGGCCCCGACCCTGTTGTACAGCGCTACCCGCTCGGGCCACGGCGGGTCGCCGCGGGTGAAGGCCAGGTCCACGACTCCCTCGACCAGCCGCAGCAGGTAGTCGCGATGCCGCCGCAACATCTCGGCCGCCTCGCCGGAAGCGGCAAGCCGGCCCATCGCATACTCCCGGATGGTGTCGAGCAGCCGGTAGCGCGTGACGCTGTCGAGCTCGCCGTCGAGCGTGACCAGAGACTTGTCGATCAGCGCGGCAAGCAGGCCGAGCACCCGGCCGGCCGGAATCTCGCCGTCGCCGCAGACTTGCTCGGCCATCTCCAGGTTCCACCCGGAGAACACCGACAGCCGGCGCAGCAGGACCTGCTCGGCCTCGGTCAGCAGGTCATAGCTCCAGTCGACCGCTGCCCGCAGGGTCTGCTGCCGCGGCGGAGCCGTCCGGTCACCGGAGGCGAGCAGCTGGAACCGGTTATCCAGCCGGGACGCGATCTCCTCCACCGAGAGCGCCCGGACCCTGGCGGCCGCCAGCTCGATCGCCAGCGGCATTCCGTCCAGGGTCCGGCAGATCTGCGCCACGGCGGCTATGTTCTCCGCGCCGAGCACGAAACCCGGCCGCGCAGCCGCCGCGCGCTCGGCGAACAGACGCACCGCCTCCTGCCCGGGCAGCTCCTCCCGGTCCGGGCCGCGGCCGGGCATTCCCGGCAGCTCAAGCGGCGGCACCCGCCACGCGGTCTCGCCGCGAACCCGCAGCGGCTCCCTGCTCGTCGCGATCATCCGCAGTTCCGGGCATGCGGCCAGCAGCTGCACCACCAGAGCCGCGCAGCCGTCAACCAGGTGCTCGCAGGTGTCGAGGATCAGCAGCGCCCGCCGCTGCCGCAGCGCGTCGGCGAGCGTATCAGCCAGCAGCCTGTCGAGTTCTTCCCTGATGCCCAGCGTCGCGGCGACGCGCTGGACGAGCATTCCGGGATCGGTGGTGTCGGCGAGCTCGACCAGCCACGCGCCGTCGGGATAGCCGGGCGCCAGCTGGCCGGCGATCCGCAGCGCCAGCCGCGTCTTGCCGATCCCGCCCGGCCCGCACAAGGTGAGCGCCCGCACGTCCGTGAGCAGCCTCGACAGTTCGCCGAGGTCGCGCTCCCGGCCGACGAAGCTGTTCGGCTCGGCCGGCAGGTTGCCGATGCCTACCGCGATATGAGAGGTCATGGTTCCTGGAGTGAGATAGCCGTTCCCTCAGTCTGTCATCGGCGGCCCATCAGCGGCACCACACGCGGGAATACGGCTGATGCGCAAGGGCGCCCGGTCAGCGGCAGACGGTCACGGCAACCGGCTCGGTGTAGCGGACCCGGCCGAAGTACATCACCTTGACGATGGCCCACCAGTGCTGACCGGGCCGGGCGGCCGCGGGCACGGTCACGGCGAACCTGACCGTCGCGGTGGCCCCGGCGCTGGCACTGAACCCCTGCGTCCAGGGCCGGGCCTGATCCCAGCTTCCGAATGGCGAGACCAGCTGAGCCTCGCCCCGCAGCGCCGAGGCCGTGGCGTTACGCAGGCTGACCGCGATCTCGCCAGCCTCGCCGGCCCGCAGCAGCAGCTCCCGGACGGACAGCGTCAGCTCGGCCTCGGCAGCGAGCGCCTGATGATCAGCCTCCTGCCGCGAGATGAGCCCCGCCGGCGACGGGGCACACGACGGCACGGCGGGGCCGCCGATGGTGACGAGAGCGGCGTCCTCGACCAGCTGGCCCAGGTGGTCGAGGATCTGCGCGGCGACGAAGTACCGGCCGGCCGGCGCGCCCTGGCACGCTCGGACGGTCAAGTCCCAGCCGGCATGTCCGTGGCCGTGCAGCCGGAAGGACAGCGGCCCGGCCGGCTCGACCAGCACGCCCGCCGGGACCTGCAGGCGGACCGTGCCGTCAGCGGCGCCGGGGCCGGCGCTGACAGTGAGCCGCAGCCGGCCGGCGCTCTCCCGGCCGGCGCTGTCCCGGCCCGGGGCCAGGGCCAGCGTGCCCGGCGAGAGATGGACCGCAACCGGCATATTGCCGGCCGGGGCCGGTCCCTTGCCGTGCAGCCAGTACCGGGCATAGACGGGCTGGGCCGGCTCGGGCCGTGGCGCCCCGGGCCGGCCAGCCGAACTGGCCAGGCCAGCCTGGCCGGGAACAGCCAGGCCAGCAGCGGCACCCGGGCCGGCCATGGCAGGCGTGACGGCGAGCGTCACGACACCCGCAGCGGGCAGCTCAGCCACGACAGCGCCGTCTCGCACCGGCAGCGGCTCGCCCTCGCTGTCCTCGCACAGGCCGCTGCGCCGCGCGGCGGTCACCGCGGTGAACAGGCGCATGCTCGCGGTGGTCGCCGTGGCGAGCCCCGACAGGTCCCGCAGCCGCACGGTCACGCCGTCCTCGGGTCTGGGCTGCGCACCGGGCGCAAGGGGGTTGCCGCGCGGCTTCAGCGCGGCAAGCGTCGCGGTGTCCGGCTCGGTGCCTGCCAGGCTCGCCCGGGCGGGCAGCGGGCCCGCGTGCAGGTCCGTTGCGCGGGCCAGCAGGTCGTGGTTATAGTCCTGCCCGGCGAGCGGGAATCGTGCGCTGCGCCAGTCGCCCGGTCCCGCGGTGAGCGCGTACTCGAAGGTGTGACTCCAGTGCTGCCAGGCGAAGCTGCTGCCGTCCGGCGCCGTGCGCTTGTCCCCGTCGATCCAGACGCCGCATGGCCACGAGCTGCAGGAGCGCATCAGCGAGATGGCCAGCACGCCGTCGGGGGAGACCAGGCTGCTGGGGGTGCCGCGGTTCAGCAGCGCAACCGAGTGGCCGGCCAGCGCGGTGCCGGCGGAGCCAGCCGCTGCCTGGCCGGCGGGGATGGCAGCCGCGTCCGCGGGAACCTCGATGACAGCATCGGCGAGATCATCGGCCAGCGCCGCGGCCGCCGCCTCCATATCCTGTCCCGCGACGATGAGCACGGGCAGGTCACGCACGCCGCGCACGTCGGCACCTGGCGCGAAAGCGTCCTGCCTGCTGCGCGACCCCGGCACCCAGACCCGCGCCGCGCCCGTGGCCGCGAGCTGGCTGGCCAGCGCCGCGGCGGCAGGTGCCGCCGAGGCGAGAACCGCCGCGGTGACCGCGTTCTGCTCCGGGCCGCCGAGCGTGATGCGGAAATCCGGCAGATTCGAATCGATCTCGATTGCGCCGTACCGCGGGCGATCCGGCGTCGAGCAGGTCGCCGTCACGCCGCACCGGGCCAGCGCCGCGAGGATGTCGCGCACCGACTCCCGCGAGCCGCAGCTGCGCGCCTGCCGGCTGGCGGATGCACCCGCCGTTGCGCCCGGCCGGGCTGGGACTTGCGGCGTGATCACCTCGGCCACCCCGATCGCCTGCAGCTGCCGCCGGCCATCGGGCCCGGTGAGCGCCAGCCGGGCGGTGGAGCCCAGGCCGAACCACTCATGCGCCGGATTGTCGAGCGTGTAGGGGTGCTCGGCCACGTCCGTCTCGGCGGTGCCGAACGGACGCCCGATCACCGAGACTGCTGTCTGGTATACCGGCAGGCCGCCAGCCACGTTCGCCGGGAAGGCGACCCGCAGCAGGTGATCATGGCCGATAGAGCCGTCCACGTGGGTGCGGAACTCGATCCGGTCGCCGCCGTCCCACAGCAGGGTCTCCTGGGTCACCCGCAGGCCGCCCAGTGCCAGCTCGGCGACAAGGCGGCTGCCGACCGGGGACCGCTCGGCGCGCAGCCGGGCCGGGCCGCGCGCCGACCCTGTTCCCGGCCCCTTCGGGCACAGCAGCCAGGGCCCTTCCCGCCAGCGCGGGTGCGCTGGGTGCTCCTCCTGCAGGACCAGCTCGTTCCCGGCCCCGGTCAGCAGCTCGGTACCGGAGCGCTTGTCGAGGATCCGCGCGAGCGTGCCGCCGCGGCCTGGATCAGCGGTGACAGCGAAGGCCTCGTTCTCGATGGTGCTGCCGTCGAGCGGCTGCCAGCCCGCCGCTGCTGGCGCTGCCTGCGGCGGCCCTGCCGCCGACGGCAGCGCCAGATAGGTCCGGTAGCCGACAGCGGGCACCTCCGCCGCGCGGAAAGTCAGCGTGATCGCCGCCAGCGAGCTGTCCCGATGCCGCGCTGTGCCCTCGGCCAGGAACGGCACCGGCGCTCCCGCGTCGTCCCGCAGCTCCAGCCAGCCGGCGCCGGGGCGGCTGAACTGCAGCACGATCCTGACGAGGCCCGCCCTGGCCATCGACAGGGAGTTCACCACGACGATCGCGACCGGCGCCGGGTCCTGCGCACTGCCGGCCAGGGCGCCGGTCCCGCCCGCGGCATCCGCGCCGTCGGCGCCGTCAGCGCCATGGCCCGCAGCGGCCCGGCGGGCGACGGCGGCCGTGTCCGCCCGGCCTGCCAGGTAGCCAATCGCGTCGCGGCGCGCCGCGTCGCCGCGCTCGTAGGCTTCCCGCCAGCCCGCCAGCAGATCCAGGTAGACCTGGTCGCCCTCGGTTCCGGTGATCGCGTCATGATGGGCGCCGAAGACCAGCTGGTGCCAGGCCTTGTCGAGGCTTGCCGCCGGGTACTGCGCCCCGGCCAGCCAGGCCAGCGTGGCCAGCCGCTCGGCGTCCAGCACGGCCGTCTCTGCCGCGCGCTGGCCCTGCTTGGTGTCGATGAACGAGACGTCCTTGCCGGTGTAGACCGGGTTCATATCCCTGGTCTGCGGCGTGATCCAGACATCGCGGTCGGCAGCGTCCCGGCGGACGGCGGCGAAGAATTCCCGCGGCAGCGCGGTGACGAAACGTGGCCAGGCGTAGCGTGCGTTCCAGTCCCGGTGGATCGCCGTGGCCCACCGGGACGGGATGACGTGGTCGCCGCCGACCGGAAGCAGCACGTTGCGGGTCGCCGCCACCGGCGCCAGCTGGCGGAACTGCTCATAGGCGTCGCGCTCGGCGGCTGCCAGATCGGCGGCATGCTGGGTCCCCCAGCCGGCGGAGTAGTGGTTGGCCATGTAGCTGGTCAGCAGGCCGGTGCCAGCGGGGGCAAGCCACTCGAACTCGGCCGCGAACTGCATGAGCCGGTTGTCGCCCGCCGAGCGTGCCGGGCCCCACTGGTGGAATGGCCCCCGTGCCCAGGACGACTCGGTCAGTCCCGCCGCTGCCATCAGGCCCGGGTAGGCCGGGTCGAAGCCGAACGCATCCAGCATCCAGGAGACCCGCGGGCTGCCGCCGAGGACGTCACGCTGGTAGGCGATGCCGTAGACCGCGTTGCGGATGGTGGACTCAGCGCAGGTCAGATTGGTGTTCGGCTCGTTGTAGCTGCCGCCGACGAGCTCGATCCGGCCCGCCGCGATGAGATCGCGGAGGGCCTGCCGGTCCTCCGGATGCGCGTCGAAGTGCGGTTTGAGGTAGTCGATCTCAGCCAGCACGAACTTGTAATCGGGGTCGGTCCTGGCAGCGTCGAGATGCAGCCGGACGAGCTCGAACGCCGTCCGCACCTGCGGCAGCTCGCCGTCGCCGCCCGGCAGGATCAGCCGCGACTGCAGGAACTGCCCCTGGGTGTTCCACCACACCGGGTCGTAGTGGAAGTGACTGACCATCCACATGGTCCAGCCCGGCTCGGCGACGGTCATCTCCGCCTGCGTCTCAGCCCGGGCGCTCGCCCCCGCCGCGATAACCGTCACCGCGCGGATGCTGCCAGGCGGCGCCGGGGCGGCGACCTGGACGCCGACCTCGGCTGTGATCTGGGCACCCGGCTGCAGGCCCGCGATCACCGCTGGCTCTGGCGTCGTCACCCCGGTGCCGGCAACCCGCACGGCGATCGCCGCGGCCGGGTCCCGGATGACGCCCGGGCCCTCGTTGGCAAGCGTCACGCGCACGATCTGCAGCGGGCGGCCAGCGGTTCGGGCGAACAGATCGGTAGAGACAACACCGCTGATCCGCATGAGGTCATGGTCGCACGCAGCCCGCGCTCCCGGTTGCACCCCGGCCGGACCCGGCAGCTTGCCCGATCACCGGGCCAGATAGAATGCCGGTTGGTCAGCAGTCTGCGGCATGCCGGGAGCACGCGGCCCAGGGCGCTGCGCGGGAACCGGGGAGGGTGAGCGCCATGCCCGACCCGCCGGTCACGCTCCGGGATGTCGCGCAGCGGGCGGGCGTCCATCCGGCGACCGCCTCGCGTGCGCTCAACCCGCAGACCCGGCTGCTGGTCAGCGAGGAAACAGCCAAGCGCGTCCTCGCCGCGGCGGCATCGCTTGATTACCGCCCGAACGCTGTTGCGCGCAGCCTGCGGACCAGGCGGTCGCACACGATCGGCGTCCTCATCCCCGATCTCAACAATCCGCTCTTCCCGCCCATCGTCCGCGGCCTGGAGGACCGGCTGGCGGCTGACGGCTACATCGCGCTGATCGGCAACACCGACTCCGACGATGATCGCGAAAGGACGCTGTTCGAGCAGATGCGGGTGCGCCACGTCGACGGCTACGTGCTGGCCACCGCCCGCCTGGGCAGCCTGCTGCTCGCCGAGGCCGCACGGGCAGGGCTCGCGGTGGTGCTGATGAACCGGCTGGCCGAGGACTACAGCTTTCCGTCAGTCTCGGTAGACAACGAGCGCGGCATCCGGATGGCTGTCGCGCACCTGACCGGGCTGGGGCACCGCAGGATCGGCCATATCGCCGGGCCGCAGGATGTCTCCACCGGGCTGAGCCGGTACCGGGGCTTCATCGAGGCGATCCGGGCCGACGGCCTCGAGGTGGATCCGGCTCTGGTCGCGCACGCCAGGGCATTTTCCATCGAGGAGGGCTACCGGTGCGCCCGGCAGCTGCTCGGCCGGCCGGTCCGGTGCACGGCGATCGCCGCGGCCAACGACATGCTGGCGGTCGGCTGCTACCGCGCCCTGGAGGAAGCCGGGCTGAGCTGCCCGGCTGACGTCTCGCTGGTCGGGTTCAACGACATGCCATTCATCGACCGGCTCCGGCCGCCGCTGACCACTGTCCGGTTCCCGCACTACCAGGTGGGCACGGAGGCTGCGCAGCTCCTGCTGGAGCGGATCGCCGGGCGGGACGGCCCCGTCAAGATCCTCTACCTGGCCCCCGAACTCATCATCAGGGGATCCGCGGCGCCGCCGGCCGAGGCGTCCTGACCACCCGGGACGCGCCGTTGACAAGGACGGGATCAGTGCGGAACGCTCGATCGGCAAACGATTGTGAGGCGGCCACGATGACCGGGCAAGGATTGGACCGTCGGCTTGGCTGGCTCGGAACCGGCCGGATGGGCGCGGCCCTCGCGGCACGGCTGCTGGCCCGCGGATGTGACGTCTCCGTCTGCAACCGGACGAAAGCAAAGGCCGGGGCACTCGCCGCAGCAGGGGCGAAGGTCGTCGACTCGGCAGCCGACCTGGGCGGCGCCGACATCGTCTTCGTCACCGTGGGCTCGTCTCAGGATCTGATCGACGCGGTGCTCGGTCCCGGCGGGCTCATCGACGGCGCGGCGGCGCCCGCCATCGTGGTCGACTGCTCGACGGTCTCGGCCGAGGCATCGCTGCACATCAGGAAGCGACTGGAGGCGCGCGGCAGCGCACTGCTGGCCGGCCCGCTCATGGGCAATCCGAGCGTGGCGCGGGCAGGGCGGCTGACCCTGGCGGTCTCTGGCCCGCGGAGCGCCTACGACGAGGCCGGTCCCTACCTCGGACTGCTCGGCGCCGGGGCTACTTACGTCGGCGAGGGGGAGGTCGCCCGGATCGTCAAGCTCTGCCACAACCTCTTCCTCGGCGTGGTCACCCAGTCGCTGGCGGAAGTGACCATCCTGGCCGAGAAATCCGGGGTCAGCAGGCAGGCATTCCTGGCCTGCCTGAACAACAGCGTCATGGGCTCGGCGTTCATCAGGTACAAGACGCCGGCGCTGGTGAACCTGGATTTCCATCCGACGTTCACCGGGGAGCAGCTGCGCAAGGATTTCGACCTCGGGCTGGCAGCGGCGCGCGAGCGCGAGGTGCCGCTCCCGCTGGCCGCGGTGGTCCACCAGCTGGTGCAGAGCCTCGTCGGGCATGGCTACGGCGACCAGGACTTCGCCGCATTGCTGCGACTGCAGGCGCAGTCGGCAGGACTCGCGCTGGCCAGCGAGGAAGCAGATGTCGACGACGGGCTGGCGCCCGACAATCCGGGCGGGGGCGAGCAGATCCGGTGAGCCCCGCCTGCTGCCCGGCCGTCATTCGGCGCGGCAGCTCGCCGCCAGCGCCTCCAGGGCGGGCCCGGCGAGCCGGTGCACCGTCCAGTCATCCATGGCGGCCGCGCCGAGCGAGGCGTAGAAGCCGATGGCGGGCGAGTTCCAGTCCAGTACCCACCATTCAAGCCTGCCGTAACCTCGCTGCACGCAGATCCGGGCCAGCTCGGCCAGCAGCGCCCTGCCCAGGCCGGAGCCGCGCAGGGCGGGCGTGACGTACAGGTCCTCGAGGTAGATCCCGTGCGAGCCCAGCCAGGTGGAGTAGCTCAGGAACCACAGGGCAAATCCGGCGACGCTGCCGTCGTGCTCGGCGACATGCGCGAAGACCGCGGGGCCCGGCCCGAACAGCGCCGCCGCCAGCTGGTCCGGCGTCCCGGTGACCTGGTCGAGCGATCGCTCGTACTCGGCGAGCTCGCGGATCAGCCGGTAGACGGCCGGGACGTCGTCCGGCCGGGCGGGCCTGATCACGCCTGGCCCGCCGTTGTGGCGAATCGGTACCTGAGGCGGAACCGGTCCGCGGCGATGACGATCTCGCCCGTCTCCACGGCCCGGCCGCCCGCGGTGTGCGCGCGCTCCACCAGCAGCACCGGCGCGCCCGGCGCCAGGCCGAGCGCGCTCGCCTCGGCCCGCAGCGACGGTCGCACCGACACCTCCTCCGTCACCTGGTCGACCTCGATGCCGATGGACCGCATCCGCTCGATCACTCCGCGTCCCGCCTGCGGGCCCTGCTCGGGCATGGCGACGGGAGTGCCGGCGGTGATCGCGGCGGGCTCGTAGCTGGTCGCCAGCTGAACCGGCTTGCCGTCGGCGCTCAGCAGGTACCGGGTCATCGTGGCCAGGCCGCCGGACGGGGCCAGGCCGAGCCGCAGCGCGATCTGCGGCGGCGGGGCTACCTGCTCGGTCTGGTGTTCCCAGGACAGCCGCCGGGCCGGGCCGCGCTCGGCCGCCGCGGCTGGGTGCGGCTGCCGGGCCGCTGCCTCGTCGATGCCGAACGGCGAGCCGGGGAAGTGCAGCCGGTTGTGCTCCAGGTAACAGGCGGCGGGCACCGTCCGCACATACGACCCGGAGCCAGCCCGGCCCTCGATCAGCCCCTCGCTGGCGAGGACCTGCAGCGCGTGCTTGGCCGCGGTCTCGCCGACGCCGTAGCGGGCGATTATCGCGTTACGCGACGGCACCCTCGCGCCCGGCTCGAGCACGCCTTCCTTTATCCGCATCCGCAGATCCTCGAGCACGCGCAGATACACCGGGTCGGTTGACATGCCCACTGGCTCCCGGTCGCTATCACCACACCGGCAGGTTCCCTGCCAGCGCTCATCCAGGCCGGAGCCATTGTGACCGACGCAGCCGCGGCCCGTGACCCAACTGAGATTTTCGCGGTCCCCGGCAGCGTCACGGCGCTCAGTCAGCGTCGGCGACGATCGAGCCGATCCGGCCGGCCAGCGTCCGGTCCCTGGCGTTGAGGATCAGCGCGTAGATGACGGAGACCACGATGATCGCCAGGGCGATGTAGGGGAACAGGTCGAAGGGATGCGGCTGGCCCGGCTTGACCAGCTCGTAGACCGGGAAGGCGATCGCCAGGACGCCGAGCACCGGCAGGATCAGGTGCCGGAGCACCGAAAACTGGTCGGGGTGCTGCCGGCGGTAGTACACCGGCAGGGCCAGGTTGGTGACCAGGTAGACCACGACGATGGGAATGGTGCCCAGGGTGGCTGCTTCGCCGAAGTACACCACCGGGTCCAGGCCCCAGCCGAACCCGTAGGTCAAGCCGAGCGCGACGACCAGGAAGATCACGAACGCCACCCACGGGGTCCGGCTCTTCACGGTGACCCGGCCGGTGACCGCCGGGAGCAGTCCTTCCCGGCCGGAGCTGAAGATCAGCCGCGCCTGCGAGTTGGTCGCGGCGATCAGCGAACCCATGATCGAGGTGAAGCCCGCCAGGTAGGCGAGGAACCCCACCGCCGCGCCCACGCCGAGGGCGACCGTGACGAACGGCACGCCTGCCGCCGTCCCGAGCGCCGTCGCATTGTAGTGGTAGCCGACAACGGTCACGTAGGCGAACAGCACGTAGCACACGGCGATCGCCCCGATGGCCAGGAAGATGGCCCTGGGCACCGCGCGCCGCGGGTTGTTCGTCTCCTCGGCCAGCGTGGCGGAGTTCTCCCAGCCGATGAACAGGTAGACGGCGATGGGGAAGCCGAGGCCAAGGCCCTTGAAGCCGGACAGCAGGTGCGACGGCTCGAACGGGGTGAGGTTCAGGGAGCCCGAGTCCTTGATCAGGACCCACACGCTGACCAGCAGGAGCAGCCCGATCTCGAAGGCGAACAGCGCCCCGGCCCACTTCGTGGACAGCGCGACGCCGCGCACCACCAGCAGGAACGCCAGCAGCGTCAGCGCCGCGGTCAGCAGCTGCCAGGCGATGTGCACGTGCGCGTACTTAAGGATCATGTCCGAGGTCCAGCCGCCGGCAATGGCAACTACCGACGAGATGGCGATGATGTAGCCCAGGGACATGACGATCGCCGTGGTCAGCGCCGCTACCGGGCCGAACCCCTTGCCGATGAAGGTGATGAACGAACCGGTGGACGGGATGGACTTGGTGAACTGGGCGACGGTGTTGCCCAGCAGCGCGATGGCTATGCCAGCGGCGATGATGGTCAGCGGCGAGGCGATGCCGGCTGCCGCCGCGATCAGCCCCATGCTGAAGTAGAAGCTCATGGCCGGGGCGATGTTGGCCATGGTCGACGCCGTGATATCGGTCAGGCCGAGTGCCCCGCGGTGCAGCCGCTCGGGCGCGGGCCCGGTGCTAGCCGGGGCCTCTGATGCTGTCGTCATGAGCCACCTCCGGGCACACAAGCCATTTTGGCTCACATTAAAGGCGAACGGCTCTGCCGTACATCCCCGGTTAGCCGCCGCCCATCCCCGGCACCTAGTCGGTGCCTTCCTCCGGCAGGAGCGGCTAAGCAGGGCACCCGGCCCCGTCGGTGCCTGAGGGCGAGCAGCGCGTGGCGACGCGCACGCTCAGCGCGGGACCTCCACCTGGCGAACTCGCTCGGGGACCGCGCGAACCGGGCGCAAGGCACCGGCCCGCCGGGTTTACCCTCGGTGCATGGCGATGCACATACCCAGCCCGCCGGTCAGCGGGTTCCATGTCGGCCCGCTCTACGTGCATTTCTACGGGCTGATGTACGTCGTCGGCATCACCCTCGCCGTGATCATCACCCAGCGGCGGTGGCGGGCCGCGGGCGGGGATCCGGCACTCGTCGGTGAGGTGGCGCTCTGGGCAGTGCCCGCCGGGATCGCAGGCGGCCGGATCTACTTCGACATCACCACGCCGATGGACATCCCGCATGTCTGGTATGGCCCCCTCGCGGTGTGGGACGGCGGCCTGGGCATCTGGGGCGGGATCGCCGCCGGCGCCCTCGCCGGCGTCTGGCGGCTGCGGCGTGCTGGCGCCAGCGCCGGGCTGTTCGCCAACGCTGTCGCCCCGGCTCTGCTGGTCGCCCAGGCGATCGGCCGGATCGGCAACTATTTCAACCAGGAGCTGTTCGGCAAGCCGACCTCGCTGCCGTGGGGCGTGCAGATCACCCTGGCGCACCGGCCGGCCGGCTACGCCGGCTACAGCACCTTCCAGCCGACGTTCCTGTACGAGCTGATCTTCGATCTGGTCCTGGCCGCCGCCCTGGTGTGGCTTGGCCACCACCGTCAGATCCGGCCGTGGGGCCTGTTCGCGCTGTACGTGGCCGGCTATTCGGCCTTCCGGATCTTCGAGGAGTCGGTGCGGATCGACTCCTCCGAGCACTTCCTCGGCCTGCGGCTGAACTTCTTCGTCGCCTGCCTGATGACCCTGGCCGGGCTCGGCTGGTTCGTCATCGCCCAGCGGCAGGACCCGGGCAAGCTGACCGCCGGCGGCCAGAAGGCAGATTCGGCTGCCGGTCCCGGTGACGCCGATGCCGGCGGGGACGGCGCCACCGTCCCCTCGGGCGCCTCGGGACAGTAGCCGCCGCACCGGCCGCCGGTCCCGGCGGGACAGGCCGCGCGGCAGCGGAAACCCGGTCGACGGCCCGGTCGCACTGCGGCAGCATGAGCCATCACGGGCGGCGGCACGCTGAAGGGATGGTACGGCGGTGAGCGATCCGGGCCAGGCGCGTGTTGACGTGCCCGTCGAGACGGGCAAGAAACCGGCTGGCATGTTGTGGATCACGCCTGGGAGATCGAGGGCAAGACCTTGACAGTCATCCTCATCACGAAAAATTCTGCCAGACGCTAAGAGCAGCCCGGATGGCTGACCCAGCGGGCGGCTGACTCAGCTCGCGCCGGACTAGCCGGGGCCCGCCCGGCTGGGGGCCGGGCTCTCTCGCGGCCGGACCAGCTGGGGCGGCCCGCACGGCTGGCAGCCCGGCCGGCGGGCGCCCGGACTAGCTGGCGGCTCCCACCCGCTGCCCGGTCCTGGCCCGCCACCAGTCCTGGCCGGTCCGGGGCAGCAGGTAAATCGGGTCGTAGTACTCATGCTGCCGCTCCAGCGCGAAGGAATCGCCGGCGTCCACGGCGGTCCGGTAGTTCTTGGTCCAGTAGGAAATGCCCAGTTCGCGGTCGTAGCGCGCGACCTGGTGCACCCACCGCTTGCCCACGTACGGCACGTCGCACAGCAGCCTGGGCGTGGCGAAACCAGGCAGGTAGCCCATGATCTGGTGCTGCAGGTCCAGCGCCTCGCCGAGAGACAGGCGCCAGTGCTCGCTGCCGGGGATCATGTCGCACATGTAAAAGTAGTACGGCATGATCTTCGCGTCATCCAGCAGGGCGAAGCAGAGATCGAGCAGCGCCTCGGCGCTGTCGTTGGTACCGCGCAGCAGCACGCCCTGGTTGCGCACATCGCGGATGCCGGTTTCCAGCATCGCCTTGGCAGCCCTGGCGACCAGGGGAGTCACCGACTGGGCAGCATTCACGTGGGTGTGGATCGCGATGCTGACGTCGCGCTGCCGGGCCGTGGCCGCCAGCCGCTCCATCCCGGCGCGAACCTCGTCGGCGAGCCAGTACTGGGGCAGGCCCATCAGCGCCTTGGTCGCCAGCCGGATGTCGCGGATCGACGGCACGTCCATCAGGTCGGCGACGAACGCCTCGAGCCTCGGCCAGGGCAGATTGGCGACATCGCCGCCGGAGACCACCACGTCGCGGACGCCCGGATTGGCCTTCAGGTACTCGATCATGGCCTCGAGCCGGTCCGCGCGGGCCAGCCCGAACTTGTGCTTGTCGACCGCCGGCGTCGGGTTGCCCACCAGGTCCATCCGGGTGCAGTGCCCGCAGTACTGCGGGCAGGTCGGCAGGACCTCGGCGAGGACTTTCGTCGGGTAGCGGTGGGTAAGGCCCTCCACCGCCCACATCTCGGCCTCATGCAGCGAGTCCCGCGACGCCACCGGATGCGACGGCCAGTCGGCGCGGCGGTCGCTGAACACCGGGAGCATGTACCGGCGGACCGGGTCGGCCCGGAACGCCTCGGTGAAGCCGGGCTCGCCCGCCGCTACCCCCGGAGCCATCGTGTTGATCATCTGCGGGGGCACCAGCATCGACATGGTGGCGCGCTCTGCCTGATCCCGCTCGAGGTCGCGGTAGAACGCCTCGCTCAGGCCCGCGCCCATGACCTGGCGGAGCTGGCGGATGCTCTTGACGCAGTGCGCGCGCTGCCACTGCGCCGATGCCCACTGCTGCGCGGTGACCTCCGCCCAGCCAGGCAGGCGGCGCCAGTCCGGCTCGATGAGCTCCTTGTGCCGGTACGCATACGGCTGGTTGATCATGGCGCCACCTGTCTCCACTACGTCCCCCCAACTGAACCGGATGACAACCTGCGGTCTCGGCAGATTACGCAAGAAGCTTCCGTCTGTATAGTTGCAGGAAGTGAATTCTATCGAATCGCGCCCATGCGGCCGCGCCTGACCTCTGCGAGGTATACCGCGTGACCCGATCCACGGCGGCACCGCAGCCCGCCCAGCCCGCTGGGCGGGCTGGCCGGGACGCCCGGGCCGGGGACGCTGGCCGGGCCCATGCCGAAACGGGTGCCAGGCGCGCCGCCGGGTCGCCGCTTGGCCTGCACCGCGTGCTCGAGCCGCCCGGCGTCCTGCCGCAGGCGGCCCGGCGGCTGGATCCGAGCCCGGCTATCTGGCCGGACGAGGTGCGGGTCCGGGTCGAACGGCTGAACCTGGACGCCGCCTCGTTCCGGCAGCTGCGCGAGAGCGGCCACGGCGACGCCGCGGCGATGCGGGCCGCCGTGCTGGAGATCATCACAAGCCGCGGCAAGATGCAGAACCCGGTGACCGGCTCCGGCGGCATGCTGACCGGGGTCGTCGAGGAGGCCGGGCCGCAGTCACCCCTGGGCCTGCGGCCCGGCGACCGGATCGCGACGCTGGTCTCGCTCAGCCTGACGCCGCTGGCCGTCACCGACGGCCTCACCGCCTGGGACGGCGCCTCCGAGCAGGTGCCCGCCGACGGCCACGCGATCCTGTTCGGCCGGTCGATCGCCGCAGTGCTGCCCGATGACCTGCCAGCGTCCCTCGCGCTGGCGGTGCTCGACGTCTGCGGCGCGCCCGCCCTGACCTGCCGGATCGTCAGCGATGCGGCCCGCCGGCCTGCCGCCGGCGCTGGCGGACGGGGCCCGGTCGTCGCCATTCTCGGCGCCGCCGGCAAGAGCGGGACGCTGTCGGCGGCGGCAGCTCGCCGGGCGGGCGCGAGCCGGGTCATCGGGGTCGTGCCGCACGAACGCGAGGCCCGCGTGCTGCGGGCCGCCCGCGCGGCCGGCGGCCGGACAGGGCTCGCGGACGAGGTGGTCATCGCCGACGCGCGCGATCCGGTGGGCGTCTGCGCGGCGATCCGCCAGGCGGGCGGCCCCGCCGACGTGACTGTGGTCTGCGTCGACGTACCCGGCTGCGAAGGCGGCGCTATCCTGGCCACCGCGCAGGGCGGAACAGTGATCTTCTTCTCGATGGCCACGTCATTCACCGGGGCCGCGCTCGGTGCCGAGGGCGCCGCCGCCGATGTCACGATGCTCGTGGGCAATGGGTACGTTCCCGGCCACGCACAGCTTGCCCTGGACCTGATCCGCGCCGAGCCGGGCGCGCGCGCCATCTTCGAGAGCCGGATCAGCGGGCACCGGGCCCGATCCGGCCAGGCAGGAGAGCAGCAGTGAGGAAATCAGCGGCCACGGCAGTCCCGAGGCTTAATCTCGAACCGGCCGTCATGCGCGCCGCCAGGGACCTGGCCCGCCAGGCCGGCCAGCCGATCGTCGACCTCGCCAGGAAGCACACCACGGTGTCGGTGGAGCGGGCTGTGCTGCGGCTGGCAGGCTTGCGCGGCGCTGGCGAAGACGGCATGCCATGGGTGAACCAGCTTGCCGATGCGATCAGCCGGACCGCGGGACTGCAGCACGGCATCGCGCTCCCGGCCTGGGATGCGCTGCTGACCGGCGGCTACCCCAGCCTCTGCGCCCTGGCGGCCGACGCTGCCCGGCGGAAGGTGAAGTTCCGCATACCGGCCGGCGAGGATGCCCGGGCAGCACGCGCCGCGGCGTCGGCCGCGGTCGGCGCGGGCTTCGCCACGATCGACGCGCAGCGCGCCAGGCGTGATGCGACCATCGCGGAGACGGCCGAGCCGCCTGCGCCGTGGATCTACCTGATCGTGGCCACTGGCGACATTCACGAGGACATCCCGCAGGCCAAGGCCGCCGCCCGGGCCGGCGCCGACGTGATCGCGGTGATCCGGTCCACCGGCCAGTCGCTGCTGGACTACGTGCCCGAGGGCGCCACCCGAGAGGGATTCGCCGGCACCTACGCCACCCAGGAGAACTTCCGGCTGATGCGGTCCGCGCTCGACGACGTCTCCCGCGAGCTCGGGAGGTATGTGCGGCTGACCAACTATGCCTCCGGGCTGTGCATGCCGGAGATCGCCACGCTGGCGGGCCTCGAGCGCCTCGACATGATGCTGAACGACTGCATGTACGGGATCATCTTCCGCGACATCAACCCCCGCCGCACCTTCATAGATCAGCGGTTCTCCCGGCAGATCCACGCCCGCGCGGGAATCATCATCAACACTGGCGAGGACAATTACCTGACCACGGCCGACGCAGTCGAGGCTGCGCACACCGTGGTCGTCAGCCAGCTGCTCAACGAGTACTTCGGCAAGGAGGCGGGCCTGGCCGACGGCCAGCTCGGCCTCGGGCACGCGTTCGAGATCAACCCGGCCGTGCCGGACTCGTTCCTGCTCGAGCTGGCGCACGCTCAGCTGATCCGCGAGCTGTTCCCCGCGGCGCCGCTGAAGTACATGCCGCCGACCAAGCACATGACCGGCAACGTGTTCGCCGGCTACCTGCTCGACGCGTTCTTCAGCCTCTGCGGGATGATGACCGATCAGTCGATCCTGCTTGTCGGGATGATGACCGAGGGCATCCACACCCCGTTCCTGTCCGACCGCGACCTCGCACTGGAGAACGTTCGTTACGTCAGGGACGCCGCCGGCCGGCTCGGCGAGAGCTTCCGGCCGGCGCCAGGCGGCTTTATCGAGCGCCGCGCCGCGGAGGTGCTGACGGAGTCCATCGCCCTGCTGCACAGGATCTGCGGCGACGGGCTGCTGAACGCGATCGCCGACGGCACCTTCGGCATCACCAAGCGGCCTGCCGACGGCGGCCGGGGCCTCGACGGTGTGATCGAGAAGGCCGGCGGCTACCTCAATCCGGCTGCCGACATCCTGGCAGATCCGCAGCGCGCGCCGGCGGTCGCGCCCTCGGCTGGAGCGCCCGTCACGATCGGAGCACAGCAGTGACCGGGCAGACTGTCAGGCCCTACGGCGATACCACCGGCGACGGGCGCGTCCAGGTCTCCTTCACGCTGCCGGTCCCGTTCGGCACCGTCACCCAGCGTGCCCGCGCGGAGGGCGCGGCGCTGCAGCTTGCCGCCAAGATGGGGCTCGACCCGGCGATGGTCGTGCACGCCAAGGACATGGGCCAGGACTTCACGTTCTTCATCGTCTACGGCCGGGTCAGCCACCTCGTCGACCTGTCCATGGTCACCATCGCCGAGCGCGAGTTCCCGCTGCTGCCGGCGGCGGAGGTCAACCTGCGGATCCGCTCCGGGCTCGGGCGCAAGCTCGTCGTGGTCGGCGCCTGCATCGGCAGCGACGCGCACACCGTGGGAATCGACGCGATCCTCAACGTGAAGGGCCACGCGGGGGAGAAGGGCCTGGAGCACTACCGGGAGATCCGGGTCGTCAACCTGGGCTCGCAGGTGGCTGTGCCCGACCTGGTTGCCCGGTCTGCGGCAGAGGACGCCGATGCCGTGCTGGTCAGCCAGGTCGTGACGCAGCGGGACGCGCATATCGCCAATGCGCGCGAGATGGCGCACGCCTTCGCCGCGACCGGGCCGGGCCGGCCGCTGCTGGTGGTGGGCGGGCCGCGATTCGACCCGGCGATGGCGGCCCGGCTCGGCGTTGACAAGATCTTCGCCAGGGGCACGACGCCGCGCGAGGTGGCCAGCTACCTGGTGCACGCGCTGGCCCCGGCGGGCGGCACGAAGGCTGGCCTGGCCGGCGACGCCGTCGGAGCGCAGGCGTGACCGCCGGCCCGGGGGCCGGCGCGCCCGCTGCCGGGCGGCTGGGGATGACGGTCACGCACCGGCGCTACGTGGCCCACAGCCATGCGCACTACGGCGGCAGCCTGGTGGACGGGGCGTACGTGCTTGGCCTGTTCGGCGACGTCGCGACCGAGGCCTCGATCCGCGCAGACGGCGATGAGGGCCTGTTCGCGTCGTACTCCGACGTCCAGTTCCGCGCCCCGGTGCTGGCGGGGGACGTGCTGGAGGTCACGGCGACGATCACCAGGGTCGGCCGCCGGAGCCGGGAGATGATGTTCGAGGCGACGGTGGTCTGCCGGGCCGAGCCCGAGCGCGGCCCGTCGGCCGCCGGCGTGCTCACCGAGCCGGTGATCGCGGTCACGGCCAGGGGCACCGTGGTAGCGCCGACGCCATGATCGCGGCGGATCACCGGTGCGCCGCACCGGTGATCCGCCGGCAATCAGGCAAGCGGGCCCCTCGCCCGGCCCTGCGAGCGCGGCCTCACTCGCCGCCGAACTTCTTGATCTCCTCGAACTCAGCCTCGGTCAGGTTGCGCGGCACGTCATCGTTGGCGACCTTGGTGCTCTGCACGTGGTGCCGGATGCTGTCGACGATCTCGGGGTTGGCCAGCGTGCTGACGTCGCCGACGTCGGCGAAGTTGGAGATGGACGCGATGACCCGGCGCATGATCTTGCCCGACCTGGTCTTCGGCATGTCGGGCACGATCCAGACGTTCTTCGGCCGGGCGATCTTGCCGATCTCGGTGTCGATCGCCGTGCTGACCTTGTCCTCCAGTGCCTTGCGCGGCTCGAAACCGGGCTTGAGCGAGACGTACACTTCCACGACGCGGCCCCGGATGTCGTCGATCACCGGCACCGCGGCGGCCTCGGCGACCTCGGGAACAGTCAGCGCGGCGGACTCGATCTCCTTGGTGCCCAGCCGGTGCCCGGCGACGTTGATCACGTCATCTACCCGGCCGAGGATCCGGAAGTAGCCGTCGGCGGCCCGGACGGCGCCGTCACCGGCGAAGTAGGGCCAGTCGCGCCAGTCCTTGCTGTCCGGATCCTTGTTGTACTTGCGGTAGTAGGTGGCCACGAACCGCTCAGGCTGACCCCAGATGGTCTGGAAGATCCCCGGCCACGGATTGCGGATGCAGATGTTGCCCGCGCTGCCGTCCGGGACCTCGCTGCCGTCCTCGTCGTAGATGACCGGGTAGACGCCGAGGACGCCGGGCCCGCAGCTGCCGGGCTTCATCGGCTGCAGCCCGGGCAGGGTGCTGCCGAGGAATCCGCCGTTCTCCGTCTGCCACCACGTGTCGACGATGGCCGCCTCGCCCTTGCCGACCTCGGAGTGGTACCAGCGCCAGACCTCGGGCTCGATCGGCTCGCCGACCGTGGTCATGTGCTTGAAGTGGTAGTCGTACTTCTTGGGCTCCTCCGGGCCGATCTTGCGCAGCATCCGGATGGACGTGGGCGAGGTATGGAAGATGTTCACCCCGAGCTTCTCGGCGATCCGCCAGGGCCGGCCTGCGTCGGGATAGTTGGGCACGCCTTCGTAGATCACCGTGGTCGTGCCAAGCGCCAGCGGGCCGTAGACGATGTAAGAGTGGCCGGTGATCCAGCCGATGTCGGCCAGGCACCAGTACACGTCATCCGGGTGGATGTCCTGGTAGTACTTGGACGTCCCGGCCACGTAGGAGAGGTAGCCGCCGGTGCTGTGCACGCATCCCTTCGGGCGGCCGGTCGTGCCGCTGGTGTACATCAGGAACAGCGGCGCCTCGGCCGGCATGGACACCGGCTCGACGGTCTTCCCCCGGTGCGGGCCGAGCAGGTCTTCGGCAAAGACGTCCCGGCCCTCGGCCATCGGCGTCTGCGACGCGTACTGGCCGGGGCGGCGCCGCCAGACGACCACCTTGTCGACTTCCTGGCCCTGCTTGGCCGCCTCCTCGACGGCCTCGTCGGCCTTGACCTTGTGATCGATGAGCTGGCCGCTGCGGTAATAGCCGTCCATCGTGATCAGCACCCGGCTGGCCGAGTCGGCGATCCGGGTCCCGCACGCGTTGCCGCTGAAGCCACCGAACACCTGCGAGTGAATGATGCCGAGCCGGGCGCAGGCCAGCATGGTGACCGGCAGCTCGGGCACCATCGGCATGTGCAGCGTCACGCGGTCGCCGGTCTTCAGACCGAGAGAGTCGCGCAGCACCACCGCGAACTCGTTCACCTGGCGCAGCAACGCCGAGTAGCTGATCTCCACGGGATCGTCGGACTCCGGCTCGGGCACGAAGACGATCGCGGTCTTGTCCGGGCTGGCCGCGGCATGCCGGTCCACGCAGTTATACGAGGCGTTCAGCTTGCCGCCGACGAACCACTTCCAGAATGGCGGGCTGCTGGTGTCCAGCGTGGTGTGCCACGGCGCGTCCCAGGTAAGCAGGTCCGCGTACTCCTTAAAGCAATCGGGAAAGTGGTCCACGCTGAACCGGTCGAAGATAGCCGGGTCGTTCGCATTGGCCTGCTCGACGAACTTCGGTGGCGGCGGGTAGATCTCCTCCTCGCGCCAGTGCACTGCGATCTGGGCCTCAGAAACCTGTGTCTCTGGACGCTGTTCTGTCATCTGCTCGTCCTCCAGCCGGAAAATCAGTCAAGCACAGCGGATAGGAATCCCTTCGCCAACGGTGACTCGTGCCGTCGGGCAGTTCTTCCCAGCAACTCTTCCCGGCAGCCAGCTGACGACGAACGCCGGACGGCGGCCAGGACCGCGGCCGGGCGCTGTCGCGGGCGTCCGGGCAAACGGCAGCTGCATCGCAGACCGGACGCCTGCCGACAATCCTGACATGCCGCCCTCACTCCCTGGGGGGCTCAATCGTATCGCCCGAGGACATCAGCGAACAGGCCCGTACGGGCCTCGTTCCAGGCCGGTCACCGGCGAGTTCCGGCTGGTGAATGGAGGTTGACATCGCTTCGATCAACGGTATGTTGCTGCCCAGTCCAGCACCGGGCCAGCCGGCCGGGGCGGTTAGCGACCCTGCCGGCTGTGCCATGACGCGGCGTCACGACCGCATCTCATGCCAGGCGCAGCACGGAAGGGGCTGCTCCTTTAGCCCCGGCTGGGCGGGGGGTTGGACCCCGGAGGGGCCCGGGCACCCAGTAGACAACGGAGGGCGAGCCTGTTGCCGGCGGGACGCGCTCCGGTCCGAAGGGATGCCCGGGCCCTCATCCCGGTCCTGGCCCGGCGGGCTGTCCGGATCGGATACCCTTTGCGGCGCGGCAGGTAACAACCCCCGGAATTCAGGATGTGTCCGGTAGGGAACCTGTGCGGCGGCGCATTCGTTGGCGATCCGTACAGCTGCCGTCCGATGACACTCAGCCTGAGGCAGGAATATTGACCGCAGCCAGCCCGTCACGGGGCCCGCTGGGCAACGTGGCTGTCATTATCCCGACCTACAACGAACGGGAGAACCTGGAACTGATCGTCTCCAGGGTTCACGCCGCGGTGGCCAGCGCCGACATCCTGGTCGTCGATGACGGCAGCCCGGATGGCACCGGCGAGATCGCTGACAAGCTGGCGGCCACCGACGAGCGGATTCGGGTTCTGCACCGGCACAGCAAGACGGGTCTGGGAACGGCGTATCTGGCGGGTTTCGGCTGGGCGCTGGACCGCGGCTACGGGGTCCTGGTGGAGATGGACGCCGACGGGTCGCATGACCCGGCTGAGCTGCCCGGCCTGCTGGCTGCGCTGCAGCATGCGGATGTGGTGCTCGGCTCCCGGTATGTGCCCGGCGGGCGCGTGCTGAACTGGCCGAAGTCGCGGGAGGTGCTGTCGCGCGGCGGGAACGCCTACGCGCGGCTGATGCTGGGCATCGGCCTGCACGACGCCACCGGCGGGTATCGCGCCTACCGGGCCCCCGCGCTGCGGACGATCGGCCTGGAGCACGTCGCGTCGCAGGGCTACTGTTTCCAGATCGACCTGGCGCTGCGCGCGGTCCGGGCCGGGCTGACCGTCACCGAGGTCCCGATCACTTTCACCGAGCGCACCCGCGGCGCGAGCAAGATGAGCCGCCGGATCGTCCTGGAATCGTTCTGGCGGGTCGCCCAGTGGGGCCTGGCATGGCGGCTCGGCCGCTCCGGCCCGGCCGACCGGACCAGCCGGGCCGCTGTCCGCTGACCGCTCGGCCAGCACGGCCGCCGCACCGGCAAGCCCGCAAGGCAAGCCGCCGTGCGCCAGTGGCACACGGCGGCTGGTCCGGCCCGGCGGGCCGTCCTGTCCTAGGCGCTCTTGCGCTGACGCGGGCTGCCCGGCTGCTCGCGCTGGCCGCCGCCGCGCTGGCCTCTGATCACCGCCAGGCGCTCGGCCAGGACCTCCTCGAGATCCGCCACACTGCGCCGCTCAAGCAGCATGTCCCAGTGGCTGCGCGGCGGCTTGACCTTCTTGGGCGCTGGCAGGTCGCCAGCTGCCGTGTAAGCGAGCGCACCGCATACCCGGCATTCCCAGTTCACCGGGATCTCGGCCTCCGCTGCGAAAGGCACACTGAACTCGTGACCCTTGGGACAGTTGAAGACAATCTCCTGACGCGGCGCAAGGTCGGTGTTACGGTCGTTCTCATAGCTCGTGGCTCCGAGGCGGGTGCCGCGAAGTGCGCGCTCGGCCATGTGTCTGCTGCCTCCCTGGCGCTCATCCGTTCTTGTAGTCAACGGTGAGTACCCGGACAAGATTCCCTCTGGCCGGGATTCCAACCCCGATAGCGCCGCACAGATCCCAGATCTGGCGAATCCGGCTCAGCCGGTGCCTCGCGGATGCCACTGTCCCCGCCCGGCCAGCACCGCGCGCAGCTTCTCCGTCTCGTCCGTCATGATCCCGTCCACGCCCAGATCCAGCAGCGCAGCCATCAGGCTCGGTTCGTTGACCGTCCAGACATGCACCTGCAGGCCGGCGGCGTGCGCCCGCCGGATATAGGACGCGGTTGCCATCCGGATCGGGATCTGCGTGCAGCCCACCCAGGCCCGGGCGAAGCCTGCCGCCAGCATGCCGGGAGGCAGGCCGAGCCGCACCGCGCCGATGCCGGCCGGCGATGTGGCCATGCACACCGGCCGGCTCAGCGCCCGCCGGACGGCATGCAGCCGGAGCCCGGAGAACGAGGTCACGCAGACCCGGTCCCAGGCCGCGGTGCGGCGCAGCACCTCGGCCAGCGGCCCGACCGCGGGAGCATCTTTCACGTCGACGTTGAACCGCACGTCAGGCCATGCGCCCAGCAGGTCCGCCAGCAGCGGGATCGGCTCGCTGCCGCCGATCCTGGCGGCAGCGACCTTGCGGTAGGGCATCCCGGCTACCGGGCCCGTGGCCTGCGTGACACGGTCCAGTGTCTTGTCGTGGAAGGCCATGAGCACCCCGTCCGCCGTCGCGTGCACGTCGGTCTCCAGGTAGGCGTAGCCGAGGCCGACCGCGTGCTCGAACGCACGCCAGCTGTTCTCCGGGAAATGCCCGGCGCCGCCCCGGTGCGCGAACGCGATCGGGCGCGGGTAGTCCAGGTACCCGGCCGGCGCCGATCCGGGCTGGTGTGATGCGGGCGGCACGGCCTCAGTATGCCGAAGGCCCGCTGCCCGAGCACCGATAGCCCGTCGCCGGCGTCGCGGGCGCCGTCAGGTCCGGGCGCCGGTGTCGCGGGCGCCGTCAGGTCCGGGCACCGTCATGTCCGGGCGCCGCCGCGTCCGGGCGCCGTCAGGTCCGGCGCGTCAAGTCCGGCCCACTCCCGGCGGCGCACCTCGGCCAGGGCGATCGCGGCGGCCGCGGCGACGTTGAGCGAGCCGACCTTCCCCGGCAGCGGAATGTAGGCGACGACGTCGGCGACGGCCAGCAGGCCGGGGGAGCAGCCGCGGTCCTCATTGCCCACTGCCAGGCATACGCCGCCGTCCAGCGGCGCTTCGTGCAGCGGCACGGCACCTGCGGCAAGCTCGATGGCGACCACCCGCAGCCCGGCCGCCCTGGCCGAGGCGCCGGCGGCCCTGGCGTCCGGCTCATGCTCGGTATCCAGGTAGCGATCGGTGCCCAGGGCGGTCTTGCGGGCCGAGGGGTGCTGCGGGGCCGCGCTGTCCCCGCACAGCCACAGCTGATCGACCCCGAACGCGGCCGCCGTCCTGATGATGGATCCGACGTTGAACGGCTGGCCGACGCCGTCGAGCAGCAGGCACAGCCGGGCCTGCGTGAGCCTGCGCCACTGCCGGTTCAGCCGTTTGACATCGGTCGGGCCCAGCTGGCGCCGTCCGGCGGAGTGGCTCACCGGGTCACCCGCAGCACCCGGTAGCCGGCCCGGGCGGCGAACCGGTCGGCCGCCCAGCCGCCAGATCCGAGCCAGCGCTGCAGTGAGTCAGAGCCGAGGTTACGCTGCACGACCAGATAGCCGGCCCCGCCGGGAGCCAGCCTGGCCAGCCAGTGCCCGAGCAGCTCATGCAGCGCCTGCTTGCCGATCCTGATCGGCGGGTTCGACCAGATGAGCCGGAAGCTGGCCGGCAGCCCCCGATCCCCCGGCTGCGCGCAGCGGACATTGCCCAGCCCGGCCCGTGCCGCGTTGCGAGCGCACAACCGCAGCGCGCGCTGATTGACGTCAACCGCCCAGACCAGGCCAGCCGGCGAGCCGGCCGCCAGCGCCAGCGCCAGCGGGCCGTACCCGCAGCCGAGGTCGAGCAGGTCGCCGGCCGCGGGCGGACGCGGCGCCGTATCCAGCAGCAGCCGGGTGCCGGGATCCAGCCGTGCGGGCGAGAACATGCCGGAATCAGTCTCAAGCTCGAGCCGCGCCTCCGGCAGCACCAGCTGCACGATGCCCGGCCGGTGCGCCGCGGCGGGCTGCTCGGCGAAGTACTGCTGACTCACTCGCTGCCCGAAGCGTGCCGCTAGCCCGGCCCCGGCCCGGCGGCCGCGGCGGCGGACTGCGCGCCGCCGCGGCCCGGAGCCGCGGCCGCGGCGAGCGCCGGGTTGATGTAGGTGCGGGTGACCCAGCGCTCCACGACGAATGTCAGTACCGGGATGGTCCCGGCGAGCAGCACGATCAGCGTGCCGGGCGTCGCCACCTTCATCCCGACCATGCGCGTCATGATGAAGGCGGCGGCGAGATAGACGATGTAGAGCATTCCGTGCGTGGTGCCGACGATGCCGACCACGACCTGATTGTGCGCGAGCACCTGGAGCGGGATGGCGACGAAGCACAGCACGATGAGCACGACGCCCGTCACGTAAGCCATGACCCGGTAGCAGCGCACCGACAGGCGGAGCGCATCTGAACGCACCGGTACTACCTCCTCGTTCCCGCCGGGCCGGCCGCAGCTGCTGCTAGCGCAGCCCGTGCCACCTGCCGTGGCCCTGGACCTGCTGGTTCAGCCGGGCCAGGTAGGCGTTGTAGTCGTCAAGCTCGGGGTCCTTCTCCTCGTCCGCGCCGCCGGGCCCCTGCGTCAGCGAGCGGCCCGGGCCCGGCAGCCCCGCGGCCCGGCCCGGCAGCCCCGCGGCCCGGCCCGGCAGGTCCAGCTCCTCCGGCTCGCCGTCCGGGGCCGCCGCCGGCTTCAGCTCGTCAATGATCGTCTTCGCCCAGAAGGCGACGCCCATAACGGCGAAAATCGGCCACTCGAAAGTGTAAGCCCAGCTCAGCGCGTTTCCGGACTCGGCGCGGTGCAGCTGCCAGTCGCCCAGCCACAGCATCCCGAGCACCGCCGCGACCGTGAACAGGTGCCAGCCCAGCCACCGCGGGGTGACCAGGAAGAACCACCGCGGCCTGGCCTGCGCATCGGACATGCTAGGAGCCTAACGCCGCAGCCGACCTCCGGCACCACGCGGCTGCCGGCCGCGCTCATCGCCGTGTCCGCGCGGCCGCGCCGGTGCCTGGCTCGCCGGGTGCTGCCCGCCCGGCGGTGCCTGCGCCGGGCGGCCCGGCCGGCGCCCAGCGAGTCACTACTGTGCGGCACGCGCACAGCCGGCGATAATCACACCCATGTCACTAACGGAACTGCTGGCCGGGCGCCGCGGCCTCGCGGGCCGGCTGCCTGGCCGGCTTGAGGACCTGCGCGGCCCGGCCAGCGGAATCGTCGTGCTGCCAAGGCACCTGTCCTGGCCGGGGATGCGCGAGTGCGACGTCACCGATGACAGGACGCGGCGCAGCATGTACGGCATCGTGCTCACCCAGGGGCAGCGCAACGACGTTGCCCGCTTCCTCAACGCCAGCCTGCTGCGCGAGGACTGGCCCCTGATCAGGACATCGCTGGATCCCAGGGTGCGCCGCTGGTGCGAGCGCCGGTTCGCGCTGCACGGCCCGGGGAAGACCGCCGAAGCCGCGGTCCGGCGCTGGTCCGCCTGATCAGGTGGCATCCGGGTGCAGTCATCCGCGCCGTTTCGTGCCAGGGTGAAGGCATGCGGAAATACGTCATCATGGGAGTGCAGGGCAGCGGCAAGGGAACGCAGGCGATCATGCTTGCCGAGGATCTCGATCTGGTCCACATCGCGGTGGGCAACATCTTCCGGTGGAATGTGCAGCGGCACACCAAGCTGGGCGCTCAGGTAAGGCGAACGATGGCGGCGGGACTGCTGGTCGGCGATGACCTCGTCGAGGGCGTGGTGAAGGAGCGGCTCAGCGAGCACGACTGGAACTACGGCTTCATCATCGACGGCTTCCCGCGCAACGAGCGCCAGGCCGAGTTCTTCCTGGAGAGCTACGACATCGACGGGGTGATCCACCTCGACCTGCCCGACAGCGAGGTCCAGCGCAGGGTGCTCGCCCGGCGGCTGTGCTCGAACTGCGGGGTGGACTACAACCTGATCATGAGCAGCCCGCGGGAATCCGGCAAGTGCGACGCATGCGGCGGCGAGCTGATCACCAGGGAAGATGACACCGAGGAGGCGCTCGCGGTCCGGCTCCGCGAGTACCACGAGAAGACCAATCCGGTGCTCAATATCTTCCGCCGGAAGGAATACGTCTTCACGATCGACGCCCGGCCAGGCAAGGAAGAGATCCAGCAGGCGATCAGGGACAAGCTCGGCCTGCCGCCCCTGCGGGTGCCGGGCAGCCAGACGGCCGAGACGGCCAAGGCGCAGACGGCTGAGACGGCCCCGGTCTTATCCGCGCGGTAGCGAACCGCCGCCGATGCGGATCGTGATCGCGCCGGACTCCTTCAAGGGCAGCATCGGCGCGGCCGGCGCCGCCGCCGCGCTGGCCGCGGGCTGGCTGGCCGCGCGCCCGGGCGATCAGGTGCGCCGGCTTCCGCTGGCGGACGGGGGCGAGGGCACGCTGGAAGTGCTGGCGGCGGCAGCCAGGGCCCACCGCTGGCACCAGGCTGAGGTCACCGGCCCGGACGGCGGCCGGGTAGCCAGCTGCTGGCTGGAACTTCCCGGCCGGACGCACGCGGTGGAACTCGCCCGCGCCAGCGGGCTGCCGTTGCTGGCAGCCCCCGATCCGATGCGGGCGCAGACCTCCGGCACCGGAGAGCTGATCGGCCGCGCCCTGGACGCCGGGGCGAGCCGGATCGTGATCGCCCTCGGCGGCTCGGCATCCACCGACGGCGGCACTGGCGCGCTGGCCGCCCTGGGCGCGCGGTTCCTCGATGGCGGCGGCGCGGACCTGCCGCCGGGCGGCGGCGGCCTGGCCGGACTGGCCCGCGCCGATCTGGGCGGTCTGCGGCCGCCGCCATCAGGCGGGGTGACCTGCCTGACCGACGTGCGGGCCCCGCTGCTCGGGCCGGCCGGCGCGGCTGCCGTGTTCGGCCCGCAGAAGGGCGCGGATGCCGGGCAGATCGAGGTGCTCGAGGCGGGGCTGGCCCGCCTCGCCGGACAGCTCGGCGGGCACCCGGCCGCGCCGGGCGCCGGGGCCGCAGGCGGCACCGCGTACGGCCTCGCAGCGGCCTGGGGCGCGCTCATCGCGGCCGGGTCCGCCGAGCTGTGCAAGATCGCCGGGCTGGACCCGGCGCTGGCCGACGCCGACCTGGTCATCACCGGCGAGGGCAGATACGACGCGACGTCAGCCGACGGGAAGGTCACCGGCGCCGTCTGCGCCGCCGCGGCCGCGGCGGGCGTGCCGGCGGCGCTGGTCGCCGGCCAGCTGGCCGGCGCTGTGCCGCCTGGGGTGCGGTACCGCGTCGCGCTGGCCGGCATCGCCAGGGGAGCGGCGGCCGCGCAGCGCGAGCCGGGCCGCTGGCTCGCCGCGGCCGGCCGGGCGCTTGCAATGGATATCGGTGCGGCCGCCGGCCGGGCAGGGCCAAGGACCTAGCCTGGGCAGGTGCGGGAAATCGCGATCTTCAGTGGCAGCGCCCACCCGACCCTGGCCGCCGAGATATGTGCCGACATCGGGGTTCCGCTGCGCGAGGTGAGGGTCAGCCGCTTCGCCAATGACTGCCTGGAAACCCAGCTGCAGTCGAACTGCCGGGAACGGGATGTCTTCGTGATCCAGCCGCTGGGCGCACCGGTCCAGGAGCACCTGGTGGAACTGCTGCTCATGCTGGATGCGGCCAGGGGAGCCTCAGCGGCAAGGGTCACCGCGGTGATCCCGTACTACGCCTACGCGCGCTCGGACAAGAAGAACATGCCGCGGGTATCCATCGGCGGCCGCCTTGTCGCCGACCTGCTGGTGACGGCGGGTGCCAGCCGGGTGCTGGCGATGACCCTGCACTCGCCGCAAGCGCACGGGTTCTTCTCGGTGCCCGTTGATCACCTGCACGCGCTGCGTGAGATCGCCGCGCACTTCCGCGGCCGGGATCTGCGCGACGCGGTGGTGGTCTCGCCCGACCTCGGCAACGCCAAGCAGGCTGCCGTGCTCGCCCGCATGCTGGGCCTGCCGGTGGCCGCGGGCGCCAAGCAGCGGCAGGACGACGAGCGGGTCACCATCAGCTCGATCATGGGCGAGGTCAGCGGTCGCGACGTCATCGTGCTCGATGACGAGATAGCGCGCGGGACCACGATCATCGAGCTGCTTGCCCGGCTGCGCGAGCGCGGCGCCCGCTCGGTCAGGATCGCCTGCACGCACGGGCTGTTCTGTGACGGCGCGCTGAAGCGGATCTCAGCGCACCCCGAGGTCCGGGAGATCGTCTGCACCAACACGGTGCCGGATCCGCTCGCTGAGCGCGACCCGAAGCTGCACGTCATCTCGCTTGCGGCCGCACTGGCCGAGGCGATCAGGCGGATCCACGAGGGGGAATCGGTCAGCGCGCTTTTCGACGCGCACTGACGCCGCCGCCGGCGTCCGCGCGCTGCGCCCACGCGGCGACCTGGGCCCTGGAGGTGAACCCCAGCTTGGCCAGGATATTGGCGACGTGCCGGGCGGCGGTGGCCGGGCTGATGAACAGCTCCCCGGCGATGTCCTTGTTGCTGCAGCCCCGGGTGATGAGCGCCACGATCTCGTGCTCCCGCGGGGTCAGCCTGTCCGGCGGGGGCGCGCCCGGGTCAGGGGGGATCCGGCCGGCCTGACTGTCGCCATCCCGATCCCCGCCATCGTGGTCCTGGTCTTCCCGGTCCGCGCCCCCGGCGGCACGCGGCGGCGCGGGCCCGTCCAGGGCCAGGGCGACAGCGGCATCGCCGCTGAGTGCTGAGCCCATGGCCAGCAGCCGGCCAATGGCCGGCTCGCCGAGGTCGGCCGCCGCATGCAGGATGCGCTGAGTCCGGGCCGTGCCGGCCGGCGGCAGCTGAGCCGCCTCGCGCAGCGCCGCCGCTGCCGCGGCCAGCTGGACTGCCCGGTCGGCCCGGCCCTCCCGGATTGCCAGCGCGGCGAACGCGTCAAGCCCCCGGATGACGCCGATGCGGCTGCCAGTGGACGCGCTGAGCTGCAGGCTCTCGGCCAGATGCTGGCGGGCGGGCACGAGCTCGCCCGCGTCCATCGCGATCCGGCCGAGGCCAGCCAGGCATCGCGCTATCTCCGGCCGGGCGCCGACCTCCCGCAAGATGGTCAGTGCGGCCAGGTAGCGCTGCTGTGCGACGCCGGCCTCGCCGGTCAGCCTGGCCAGGTCGCCCAGGCCGACCAGCGCCCTGGCGGCGCCCCATCGCTGATCGATTTCCTGCATGATCACCAGCGCGGCCTCGGCGAGCTGCTGCGCCTCCCGCACGTCGCCCTGGCCCGCGGCGGCCGCCGCGCGGGTGCCGAGCGCATACCCCTCGTTCCACCGGTCGCCAGCCTTCCTGGCCACCGTCAGCGCCTCGTCCGCATGCGAAACGGCTTCGTCAGCCCGTCCTGCGTGCAGCGCGATCTCGGTGAGCAGGTTCAGCGCCGCGGCAGTCCAGAATTCCTCGCCAGCCGCCCAGCACAGCTCCAGGCCCGCCATCGCGTCGGCCTCCGCCCTGGCCGGGTTGTCGCTGGCCAGGGCAAGCTGGGCCCGGCCGATCAGGGCCGGCCCCCGCACCGAGCCGGGCACGTCCGGCGCGTCCAGGCCCAGGAACGAGCCGAACCATTCGCCGCCCTCGGCGAACAGCCCGCGGACGATCCAGCAGGGGCGCACTGCCGTGCAGATCCGCAGCCCTGTTTCCGCGTCACCCTGCGCCAGGCAGCGGCTGAGCACCTGCCGCACATTGTCCGCGTCGGCGTCGAAGCGGCGGAAGACATCGACCCTGGCCGACCAGGGAGCCCGGACCAGGGCCATCCCCACCAGCATGGACCGCTCGGCGACGCGCAGCGTGTAGTCACGCAGCCGCTCCGTCAGCGCGGCGGTCTCCCCGGCCTCGGCCAGGCGTGACGCGGCATAGTCGCGGATGGTGTCGAGCATCCGGTACCTGGTCTGGCCGAGCACCTCGTCCTCGACCACGACGAGTGACTTATCCGCCAGCGCGGTGAGCAGGTCAAGGATCTCGCTGGCGGGCAGGCCGTCGCCCTGGCAGACGCGCTCGGCCATCTCCAGTGACCAGCCGGCGAAGACTGACAGCCGCCGCAGCAGCACCTGCTCCGCCGCGGCCAGCAGGTCATAGCTCCAGTCGATCGCGGCCCGCAGCGTCCGCTGCCGCGGCGGCGCCATCCGCTCGCCGCTGGTCAGCAGCTGGAACCGGTCGCTGAGGCGGGCCGCGATCTGCTCAGCCGACAGCACCCGGACCCAGGCCGCGGCCAGCTCGATCGCCAGCGGCAGGCCATCCAGGGCACGGCAGATCGAGACGGCGGCCGCGGCGTTGGCCGGGCCCAGGACGAAGCCGGGATGGGCCGCGGCAGCCCGGCTGGCGAACAGCCGGATCGCGTCGGAGCCGCACAGCTTCTCCGGGTCGGCGGCGGCGTCCGCTGAGCCGCCGGGGGCGGGCAGTGACAGCGGCGGCACCTGCCACACGGTCTCGGCGGCCACCCGAAGCGGCTCGCGGCTGGTCGCGATCACCCGCAGGCGCGGCGCGCTGGCCAGCAGCCGCTGGCAGGCTCGCGCGCACGCGTCGATCAGGTGCTCGCAGTTGTCCAGCGCGAGCAGCACCCGCCGCGGTCTGAGCGCGTCGGCGAGCGTGTCAATCAGCGGACGGCCCGGCTCCTCGGCCACGCCGATAACCGAGGAGATGCGCGAGACGACAAGGTCGGGCTGCCGCAGGTCGGCCAGCTCGACGAACCACACCCCGTCAGGGAAGTCACCGGCCAGCGCGGGCAGCACATGGACGGCCAGCCGCGTCTTCCCGATGCCGCCCGCCCCGCAGAGCGTCAGGGCGCGGGCAGACGGCGCGAGCTCGCGCAGCTCGTCAAGCTCCCGCTCGCGGCCGATGAAGCTATTCGGCTCCCCGCCCAGGTTGCCGTGGACCGGACTGTTCATCTCTCTTCCCCCCGCCTCGCCGGTTCCGGATCCCGCTACAGGCCCGCGTGGTGGGATTGCCTGTACAGCACCGTAACGTGGAGCGCCGTCCGGGAGCAGCCCAGCACGCCGATGGCCGGCTGATGCCGCGTAATCAATGCCGTCCACGCACCTGCCCGGCGGCGGTGCCACGGAACTCGCCGGGCTGGGCGGGACGCGGCCGCCGCTGATCCGGCCCGGCCGGCCATCGTCGGCTCTGATCCGCGGGAGACCGATGAGAGCGGCCGCGCCAGGCTCGCGGAACTCGGCGTCAGCCGCCAGGAGGCACCGGAGCTCAGCGCGGCGCCGGCTGCCGCCGCGCGGCGCGCCCTGGCCGCGATCGGGGCCGCCGGCGGGCCAGATAGCAGGGTCGTCAGCGCGCTCGCGACCTGAGCGGTGCCGGCCTGATTCGCGTGGGCGGTCTTCCCTCACCCGGCTTACCTGCGGTCGTCCGTCCCGACATGGGCACCAGACTGTGCCCGGCAGGAGCGGTCAGGCGAGTGCCTGCCCGCTGACCCGCTGCTCGAGTCCGAGCAGATACCGCTTGCGCTCGAGGCCGCCGCCATAGCCGGTGAGGCGGCCGTCGGCACCCACGACCCGGTGGCATGGCACGATGATGGAAACCGGATTCCTGCCGTTGGCAAGCCCGACGGCCCGGCTGGCGGACGGCTGGCCGATCCGGCTGGCCAGCTCGCCGTAAGAGATCGTCTGGCCATACCCGATGCCCCGAAGCTGCGTCCAGACCCGCTGCTGGAAGGCGGTGCCGGCCAGGATGAGGTCAATCGCGAACTCGGTGCGGTCGCCGGCGAAATACTCCGCGAGCTGCCGCGCGGCCGCCCCGAGCGGGCCGGCCTCGCGCGGGCCGCGATCGCGCGGGCCGAGGACCTCCGGCCCCGCCGCCCGGCGATGCTCGCTCAGATACACCCCGGCCAGGGCGCCGCCGGCCGCCACGAGGGTCAGCGGCCCGATGGGACTGTCGACGATGGCGTGCGACCGGTGGCCGGCCAGCGCGTTCGGTGTCAAGACGGGTTCTCCTGTTCGGTCGTGCGGGACGGGGTCGTGCCGGGATCGGCCGGCAGCCGGCTGATCGCTCGCTCGCCGGTTGCCCGCAGATACTGCACGGCGTAGGACCGCCACGGCCGCCAGGCGGCGGCGCGGGCGGTCAGGGCGGCCGGGGCGGACGGCAGGCCCAGCCGGGCGGCGGCGGCGCGCACGCCGAGGTCGGCCGGGGCGAAGGCGTCCGGGTCGCCGAGCGCGCGCATGGCGATGGTCTCCACGGTCCAGGGCCCGAGCCCGGGCAGCGCGGCGAGGCCGCGCCGCGCCTCATCCCAGTCGGCTCCCGCGCCCAGGTCGATGGCTCCCGCGGCCAGGGCAGCCGCCGTCGCGGTGACGCTTGCCCGCCGGGCGCCCGGCAGCGCCAGCAGCGGGCCGGCGGCCGCCAGGGCCGCCATGCCCGGGAACAGCCGGGCCAGGCCGCCCGCCGGGTCGCCGACCGGCTCGCCGAGGGCGGCGGCCAGGCGGGCCGCGTGCGTTCGCGCCGCGGCGGTGGACACCTGCTGGCCGAGGACAGCCCGGATGGCGAACTCGTCCCCGTCGACGGTCCTGGGCACCCGGCGCCCCGGCGCCTTGCCGACCAGGGGCGCCAGCACCGGATCACAGCGCAGCAGGTCATCGACGGCCACCGGGTCGGCGTCGAGGTCCAGCAGCCGGCGGCACCGGCTGATCGCGATGGCCAGGTCCCGCAGGTCGGCAAGCGCCAGCTGGCAGCCGATGTGCCCGGGACCGGGCCGCAGCGCGGCGATGCCGGGCCCGTGCGGCAGGCGCAGGGTCCGCCGGTAGGCTCCGTCGCGCCATTCCTCCACGCCGGGCACGGCGGTCGCCGCGAGATGGCCGAACAGGTTGTCGGGGCACAGCGGCGCCCGGAACGGCAGCCGCAGCGTCAGCGCGCCGGGCGGCGCGACGCCGGCGCCGCGGCCGGCCCGGCGGCGCAGCTCGGTCGGTGCCAGCGCGAACACCTCGAGCACCGTGTCGTTGAAGGTCCGGATGCTGGCGAACCCGGCGGCGAAGGCGACGTCGCCCATCGGCAGCGCGGTGGTCTCGATCAGCAGCCGGGCGGTCTGGGCCCGCTGCGCCCTGGCTATCGCCAGCGGCCCGGCGCCCAGCTCGGCCCGCAGCTGCCGCTCCACCTGGCGGACGCTGTAGCCGAGACTGGCCGCCAGGCCCGGCACGCCGCCGGTGTCGATGGCTCCCTCGGCGATCAGCCGCATCGCCCTGGCGACGAGGTCGGCGCGCTCGTTCCATTCCGGCGAGCCGGGGCTCGCATCGGGCCGGCACCGCTTGCAGGCCCGGAACCCGGCCTGCTGGGCAGCGGCCGCGCTGGGATAGAACCGCATGTTCTCCGGCTTCGGCGGCGCCACGGGACAGCTTGGCCGGCAGTAAATGCCGGTGGTGACGACCGCCGTGAAGAACCAGCCATCGAAACGGGCGTCCCTGGACCGGACCGCCCGCACGCACTGCTGCACATCCCGGTACATGCAAACAGCATCGGCGGTCGGGCCCGGCCCGGTCTAGCGAGAAAGCGACAGGCAACTCTGAGATCCCCGGCAGAGAGGATGTTGTCGGAAACCCGCTGCCTTGGTTGGTTCTTGCGTGAAGCGCTGGCGACGGACCGGGGACGGCTGAGTATGCTCATCGCTGTTCGTCTGTCGGCGGCCGTGGTGTCGGCGATGACGGCAGTCCCGTAACCTGCGGCGACGACCCTCCGGCGGCATTTCTCGTATCCGTACGACTACTTTCTGTTACCTTCCTGGGGGGCAGGCCCTGGCTCTTGATCGAGCTCGGCTGGCTCGGATTAGCTGGCTGAACCTGCCCGGCACCTCAGGCGAGGACGGCAGGCGCCGAGACCGTCGCGATGAGACTTGCCGCACGTGACCCGGACCGGCCCCGCACGTGACCCCGGGACCGGCCCCTGGCAGCCCGGACACGGACCGGCCCCGATCAGCCCGGCCGCGCTGCGCCGATAATGCGCATTATGTTAAGTCAAATTTCCGCGGCGGCAGCGCCGCCAGATTCGGCCGCGGATCGACGCGGCTCCTAGCCGTGCACGCGGTGGACGCGTCCGGCCCACTCAGAGTCGCGGAGGACGAATTTCTGGATCTTTCCGGTGGACGTCTTGGGCAGCTCGAGGGTGATCTCGATCTCGCGGGGCGCCTTGTAGCCGGCGATCTTGGTCCGCACGTGCGCGATCAGCTCGTCCGGGGCTGCGCTCTGGCCGGGCCGGAGCACGACGAACGCCTTCGGGCGCTCGCCCCACTTGTCGTCGGGCACGCCCACGACCGCGGCCTCGAGCACGGCGGGGTGGCTCATCAGCGCCTGCTCCACCTCGATGGTGGAGATGTTCTCGCCGCCGGAGATGACGACGTCCTTGGACCGGTCGCGCAGCTCGATGTACCCGTCCGGGTGCATGACGCAGGCGCAGCGGCACCCAGGTCACTGCCGCCGGTCACCGCGCACGCTCGCCCCCGGCCTGCGGAACGTCGGAGTGCGTCGGCCGCTCGACAGTCGGCGCTCGGGCTGGGACACTAAGGGAACACAGATTGCTCTGGGTCTTCGGCGACTCACCACCCGCGGGCGACGCTGAGGTGAGTTGGACAATAGGCGGCGAGAACTGGGCCGGTCGAGTGACGAGGCAACATGGTCACGGCGATCGCCGTGCCTTTCGCGGTGCATTCGAGCGCGACGACGGGGGCGGCAAGGATCACTGCCACGCTGCGATCCCCTGCCGCTCGCCGGGCCTGGACCGGCTCGAGAGGTCCGAAGCACACGATCTGGCCAGACAGATCACCGGTGGATCTGCAGCCGCTCGACTCGGAGGTGACGCGTGAAACCGTTTGTGATCAACCGACACGGTCGTCTGGTATTCCCGGCGAATTTCTTTGGCGAGCTGGACTTCTCGGTCCTGGCGACGCTCGATGAGTTCACCGCGGTAATCGGGCGGGATTTCGAGGCCAAGGCGCCGACCGGGACAGACATCCTGGCTCGCACC
>DATJZH010000043.1:0-4126 GCA_035499215.1 Streptosporangiaceae bacterium
CTGCCAGGACGGACAGCGCGGCCGTGGGCAGGATCTCGCGCCATCGCCGGCGGGCGGACAGCGACACCTGGCAGACGATCCACGGGCCGATCGCGCTCACTGACACGGCGGTGGCCGCCACGGTCAGGACGGTGACGGCGAACGGCCAGCGGCGGCGGCACTGCATCGCGGCCAGGGACGCGACGCCGAGCGCCAGATCGCCCCAGAACAGCGTCCGGGCCGACTGCCACTGGTCGCTCGCGACCGACAGCCAGAGCAAGCCCCCGATCACGACCGCGAACACAGTGCTCAGCCAGGTCGTCTGCGCAGGGGTCAACCGCCGGCCGGTGCGCTCGGTGGTGCTCACCGTTAGAGCCTAGAACGGGACCGTGCAGGCACACCACCGACCAAAGTCGGTGCCAGGAATCGACCTCGGTCGAGCCGGGACCGACCGGTGACCGATGCGCGACGGCGGCGCTGCCCCGCAGGCTCGACACATGATCCTCGTAGACCAGCTCACGAAGCGGTACGGCCGCTACACGGCCGTCGATTCCGTCTCCTTCTCCGTACGCCCGGGGACCGTCACCGGCTTCCTCGGCCCGAACGGCGCCGGCAAGTCGACCACCATGCGCATGCTGGTCGGTCTGACGCCGCCCAGCAGCGGTTCCTGCACCGTGCTGGGAGTCCCCTACGCTCACCTGCGCAATCCCGGCCGGCACGTGGGCGTGCTGCTCGACGCCTCGGCCCAGCATCCCGGCCGTACCGGCCGCGAGGTGCTGTCCCTCGGAGCCATGACGATCGGGCTGCCCCGGTCGCGCGTCGACGAGATGCTCGACAGGGTCGGGCTCACCGCTGACGAGGCCGGGCGCCGCGTCGGCAACTACTCCCTCGGCATGCGGCAGCGGCTCGGCATCGCGCACGCGCTGCTCGGGGATCCCGAGGTGCTGATCCTGGACGAGCCGGCCAACGGGCTCGACCCTGGAGGCATCCATTGGATGCGGGGCCTGCTGCGGCGCTTCGCCGACCGCGGTGGCAGCGTGCTGCTGTCGTCGCACCTGCTGCACGAGGTGGAGGTGATCGCCGACGAGCTGGTGATCATCGGCGGAGGCAGGATCGTCGCCCAGGGCGCGAAGACCGAGATGCTCGCCGGCGCCGGGACGATCGTGCGCACCCCCGACGTCGGCGTCCTTGCCGGCGCGCTCGCCACCACCGGGCTGGAGCACACGACGCGCTCCGACGGCAGCCTGTTCGTCGACGCATCGGCCGAACACATCGGACGCGCGGCGGCGGCCGCGGGTGCCGTGCTGACCGAGCTGCGCCCCGCGGGCGGGGCGGGCCTCGAAGAGATGTTCCTCCAGCTGACCGCGGGTGCACGAGAAGAGGTGCCGGCATGACCGCGACCACGTCAGACATCCTGGGGATCCGGCGGCCCGACGCGGCCGGCGGACCAGCCGCCACGGACCGTGTCCCTGCGGCCCGGCTGATCCGGGTGGAGATCCGCAAGCTTGTGGACACCCGGGCCGGCGCCTGGCTGCTCGTCCTCATCGCCGTGGTGACCGCCGCGGCTGTGATCGTCTCCCTGTTCACCACTGACGCCTCGGGCCTGACCTTCGAGCACTTCGTCGACGTGACGGTCTTTCCTCAGTCGGTGCTGCTCCCGCTGCTGGGCATCATGGCGGTGACCACGGAGTGGACCCAACGCACCACCCTGGTGACACACACCCTGGAACCCGCACGCCGCCGCGTCGTCGCGGCCAAGTTCGCCGCCACCGCAGTCCTCTGGTTCCTGGCGGTCGTGCTGGCTTACGCGGTCGCCGCGGTGGCCAACATCCTCGGGGCCGCCCTGCGGCACGGCGACGGCTCCTGGGCCTACGGCACCGTGGGTCTGCGGGACACCGCGCTGCTGCAGCTGCTGTCGCTCGTCCACGGCCTGGCCTTCGGCATGCTCCTGATGAACACCGCGGCTGCCATCGTCCTGTACTTCACCGCGCCGGGGGCCGTCCACCTGCTGTTCTCGACGGTCGGATCGCTCAAGGGCTCGGCCGCGTGGTTCGACCTGGGGGCGTCGCAGGCACCCCTGACGGACCACTCGATCGCCGGCATCGGATGGCTCCAGCTGCTCACCACGACGGTGTTGTGGCTGCTTCTCCCGCTGGCGGCCGGCATGGTGCGGCTGCTGCGCCGCGAGATCAAGTAGCGGCGGGAGGGTCGATGTACCTCGATCTACTCGAGCCGGTGAAGCTCGGCGAGTCGGTGCAGTGGGTCCGAGTCCGTTCCGCCGCACCCGGGAACCCTCTTCTCCTCTCATCCAGCAGGGCCCCGGCCTGCCGATGATCAACGAGATCGGTGAGTTCGGCCGTCTGCTCCGGCTGGAGGCGCACTTCACGGTCCCATACGGGACTCGGAGATCCCCGCTTCTCGGCCGCCGCTCTGATGGATCGAGGCTCGGGTCTGAGGCGAGTGAGCAGGTCGGGCACTGCACTGCGATCACCGCGCAGCAGCCGCCCAGGCACCCGGTGGTGCTGCGGCCGGTGTCGAGGGAGGACGCCATGACCGCCGACCGGACCCGGCTGCTCTGCCAGCTGCTCGCCCGGATGTCGACGCGGATTACCAACGAGGTGCCGGGCGTGAACCGGGTCGTGCTCGACGTCACGAGCAAGCCCTCGGGCACCATCAAGATCGTGGAGTGACCAATCATCCGACCGCAACAAGGGAGTAAGAGATGAGATCACCGCAGAACACCGCCACCGCGTCGGAGTCCCTGCACGTACCCGTGGGCGCGGCAGCGGCAACGACAGAGCCCGCCCCGACCCGAGCGCTCCGAGTGCGGGTGGTGGGCGCGACGGCGATCGCGTCGGCAGCGTTGGTATTGATCGACAACACGGTGGTGGGCTGGGTCCACTCGCCAACCTACGCGGCCCCGATGAAGGAGGTGCTCGCCTTCCACGCACATCACTCGGCGGCGGTCGCGATCGCTGTCGGCCTGGAGGCGCTGAACGTGCCGCTGCTGCTCTTGTTCTTGACCGGTCTCCACGGGCTCGTCGGGCGCCGTGGGGGTGCGGGCGCGGACTGGTCGCGCCTCGCGTTGGCCGCGGGCGCGACTCTCTCGGCGGTGACGGCGTTCTACGCCGTTCTCTGGGACGGCGTCGTGCTGTCCGCCGGCCAGCTCACCGAGCCGAGCCCGGTGTTGGAGCTCGCCTGGCGAATGCATGCAGCAGCGTTCGCGTGGTCGATGGCGGCGCTCGGCACCACGTTCATCGGCGCTGCGCTGGCGACGCATGCGAGCGGGCTGACGCCGCCGTGGCAGCGTCTGCTCGGCGTGGCCGGGGGAGGCCTGCTGATCGCCGCCGGGACGGCCAACCTCGCGATCGCGGACGGCTCGGCGCTCCTGTACGTCGGGGTGTCCGGCTTGGCAGCCTGGCTCGTGTGGCTGACTGCGACCGGCGTACGGCTGGTGCGCGCTCAACACAGCTGACCGTCCTGACGACGCATCGACCTCCGACGCTGGTGGAGCGCCACGAGCACTTTTACGGCGCCCTCATACATGCGTAGGTCGACGGGTCGGTGGTCAGGTTGACTTCCTGCCCATGAGCGTGCCGCAAGAGGAACCCCCAACGCACACTCGCCGGGCGCGACCGACAACGCCACATGGCCTGGGCCTGCGGTGTCGCAGATACCCCGTCCGGTGAAAATCTCAAATGTCAGGGGCTATCCGTACGCTCTCGGTCATGACCGAGACGTTGATCGGCTACGCCAGATAGCCGGGCATGAGACGTGTTCGGTGCCGTTCGTGTCGCGTTTCGCCAGGGGTGACGGAGTGCGCAGCGGCACCTCGCGACGGCCGTGTGCCGTTCTGATGCCCGCAGTAGTAACGGACGTGGGGACGAGCTGAGGCCCGTACGGGTGCACTGAAGGGCGGCAACGAGGAGAAGGCAGGTCGCCGGGACCGCTCCGTAGGTCCTCTCACCGCTCCGCTCGGGTGCGACACGGCAACTAAGCAGAGCTAACGCTCGCTGCTCCACCGACACCCAGGACCTCACAGCCCAGCGTGAGCGACTGCGCGAGCTCGGCGTCGCCGACAACCGCGTCTACCTCGACCACGGGCTCACCGGCACCAACCGTAGCCGTCCCGGCCTGGACCAAGCCC
>DATJZH010000044.1:0-4664 GCA_035499215.1 Streptosporangiaceae bacterium
TGGGCAGCGTGATGTCGCGGGGGGCGAGCGGCTTGTAGGGGACCTGGCTGAGCAGGTGGCTGATGATGTTGAGCCGGCCGCGCTTCTTGTCGTCGGTGCGGGCGATGTACCAGGGCGCCCACGCGGTGTCGGTCGCGGCGAGCATCGCGTCCCTGGCCCTGGAGTAGTCGTACCAGCGGCTGTAGGACTTCAGGTCCATCTCCGACAGCTTCCAGATCTTCCGCGGGTCGTTGATCCGGCTCTCCAGCCGCCGGGTCTGCTCGCCAGCGCTGACCTCGAGCCAGTATTTGAGCAGCAGTATCCCCGAATCGGCCATCGCCTTCTCGGTCCCCGGCACCAGCCGAAGGAATCGCTCGGTCTCCTCCGGGGTGCAAAAGCCCATCACCGGCTCCACGCCCGCCCGGTTGTACCAGCTGCGGTCGAAGATCACCACCTCGCCGGCGGCCGGGAAGTGCGCCATGTACCGCTGGATGTACATCTGCGATTTCTCGCGGTCGGTCGGGGCGGGCAGGGCAACGACCCGGAATACCCGCGGGCTCACCCGCTCGGTGATCCGCTTGATCGTGCCGCCTTTCCCGGCGGTGTCCCGGCCCTCGAACACGATGCAGATCTTGGCCCCCGATTCCTTCACCCACTCCTGCAGGGCCACGAGCTCGCCGTGCAGGACCCGCATCTCCCGCTCGTAGGGCTTGCGCTTCATCTCCGGCAGCGAGCCGGCTTCGGCCTCCTGCCGCGCTGCGGCGGGCGGTGCCGGGGCCTGCGCGCCGTGCTGCTTCCGCTTGCTCGTCTTCTTGGCCATGTCGCCTGCCTCCGATGGGTGTGGTGACGCGTGTGCGATGTCGCCGCAGTGTTCGCGGAACGGCCTCGGGGTAGCGGGCGTGGCGTGGCGGGCCCCCGCTGCGCATCGATTCCGGGGGTCTTCGGCGGGCGGCGGCGTGCCCGGGCGGCCAGCCTCGCGCCGGCGAGGACCGGCGCCAGCCTCACCCTGGTCATCGGGACCGCGTGGCCACGCGCCCGGCCAGGGCCCGTCGGCGCGCGACCCACTTGCCGGCCTCCCAGCCGGCGAGCAGCACGACGGCGGCCAGAAGCGCGAGCCCCCACTGCCCGGCGGTCAGCTGAGCGGTGCCGAGCAGCCGGCGCATGAAGTCCGCTTGCGTGATGAGGAACGCCCCGGCGACCTCGGCCACCGCGATCACGTTCATCCTCGAGCTGTTGAACATGTCTGGGTCGAGGGCCGTCTCGGTCTCGCTGCGGGCCTCGAACGCGGCGACCACGAGCATCAGGCAGAAGGCGACCAGGCCCATCGACTGGCCGATCTTGACGCTGCCGTAGTGGTTCTTCCCGGTCGCGATCAGCGCCAGGTTCGCCAGCGCGATGAACAGCCCCACCAGGCCGCAGGTGATCATCACCCCTGTGGTCAGGACCGAGTCCCCGCGCGGGCGGGGGCGGCGGTTCATCAGACCGGGTGTCTGCTTGTCGAAGCCGAGCGCGACCCCGAACGGGGCGTTGACGAGGAAGTTGATCCACAGGATCTGCGCCGGGGTGAACGGCTGGCCGGCGGCGATGTTCAGCAGGGTCGCGCCGAGGAAGGTCAGAACGAACGCGACGAGCTCGAGCAGGACGAAGCGGATGTACTTGCTGAGGTTGTCGTACAGCTTGCGGCCCTGCTCGACCGCGTAGACGATCGTCGCGAAATTGTCGTCGGACAAGATCATGCGGCCGGCGTTCCGGGCGACCTCGGTGCCGCTGCCCATGGCCACGCCGATATCGGCTGCCTTGATGGCGGGCGCGTCGTTGACTCCGTCGCCGGTCATCGCTACCACGTCGCCCTTTTTCTTGAGCGTCTCGGCGAGCAGCACCTTGTGCTCGGGTGCCACCCGGCCGACGACGCCGATGTGGTCGATCCGCTCGAGCCGCTCGGCCTCCGGCAGCGCCGCGAAGTCGGCGCCGAGGATGGCCTCGCCGGGGATGCTCAGCTGCCTGGCGATCGCGGCGCCGGTGACGACGTCATCGCCGGTCACCATCCGCACCCGGATGTGCGCCCGGTGCGCATCGGCGACCGCGGCCTTCGACTCCTCGCGCGCCGGGTCGACCATCCCGACGAGGCTGGTCATCTCCAGGTCCTGGACCAGGGCGAGCAGGTCGCCGCCGGGGTCGAAGGCGGCCGCGTCGAGATCGCGGAAGGCGCCTGCCATGACTCGCAGGCCCGCCTGTTCCATGCGCTCGACGTGCTGCTCGGCGCGCTGCCTGAGCGCGTCGTCCCAGGGGATGCTCGCGCCGTCGGCGAGCGCGGTCGCCGCCCGGGCCATCACCGCCGGCGCCGCTCCCTTGACGAAGCAGCGCACCACGTCGTTCCCTGATGCGTCCCGGGCCTGGTTGAAGGTGGCCATCAGCTTGTAGGAGGGGTCGAACGGCAGCGTCGCCAGGCGGGGCAGCTGCTCGCGCGTCCCGTCGATAAACACGCCCGCCTTGTGCGCCAGCACCAGCAGCGCGCCCTCGGTCGGATCGCCGACGACCTTGCCGCCGGCGAGCTTCGCGTCGCTCGCGACCACGTACGGCAGGATCGCCGCGTCGAGGGTATCGGTCTTGCCGACCGGGTGGATGATCTTCCCTTCCAGCCCGTAACCGGTGCCCGTGATCGCGTAGCGGTCGGTCGGGTCGACGACCTCGACCGCCGTCATCTGGTTCATCGTCAGCGTCCCGGTCTTGTCCGAGTTGATCGCCGAGGTGAACCCGAGCGTCTCGACCGACGGCAGGTCCTTGACGATCGCCTTCTGCTTCGCCAGCTCGACGCTGCCCAGCGACAGGACGACCTGGACGACCATCGGCAGGGCCAGCGGGATCGCCGCGATCGCCAGTGCGACCGCGGTGTCGAACAGCGTCGTCCACGACTGCCCGCGGGACAGGCCGAGAGCAAACATCACGATCATCGTGAGCCCCGCCGCGCCGACGATCCACAGCGTCAGCGTGTTCATCTGCCGGGTCAGCGGCGTCTCCTCCCTCGCCGTCGCCGAGAGCATGTCCGCGATCTTCCCGACCTGCGTGCCGCTCCCCGTCCCGGTGACGATCATCACCGCGCTGCCGTGCGTCACCGGGGTGTGCATGAACACCATGTCCGACTGCTCGCCAGGCCCGATCTCACCGCCGGGCAGCGTCGCGGCGTCCTTCGCCGCGGGCACGCTCTCGCCGGTCAGCGCCGACTCGTCGATCTGCAGCGCGCTGGAGGTCACGATCCGCCCGTCCGCCGGCACCTCATCCCCCGCCGCGATCAGCACGACGTCGCCGGCCACCAGCTGGTCGGCCCCGATCTCGGCCTCCGCGCCGTCGCGCCGCACCCGCGCCGTCGCCTTCATCATCGACTGCAGCGCATTCATCGCGCTCTCGGCCTTGCCCGCCTGACGCAGCCCGACCAGGGCATTGAAAAGCGTGATCACGAACAGCACGATGGCCGTGCTCCACTCCCTGATCACCAGCGAGACTATCGCCGCCGCGACCAGGATGAGCTGCATGTAGCTGGCGTACTCATCCAGGAACCGCCGCCACCCAGGCCTGGGCTTCTCCACCGGCAGCGCGTTCGGGCCGTCACGCCTGAGCCTCGCTGCCGCCTCATCAGCAGAAAGGCCCGAACCCGGGATAACCCCGAGCCTGCCCGCGACGTCCGCCGGGTCAAGCGCATACCAGCGCTCGCCGGCAGGCGCTGAACGCTCGCGAGTATCCTCCGCCGTAGCCATCACAACTCCCTTCCGCAGGCCGCCGCCGCGCTGACTAGCTCGTCCCGCTCCCGCAACATCAACGGTGTCCCGCCTTCCGCACGGCTATGGCAGCTCCATCGGCGGCCGCACGCTCGCCGGCGCGTTGCCGGGGTAAGGCAGCATCGATGTCCTGGCGGCCGCCGGAAGCGCACTGCCATGCAGCGCGACCATTATCTACCGCGATGACCATCAGGGACCGGAACGGGCCAGTCCCGGCCCGGTGCGCCGCCGGCCGGTGCCAGCGGACCTGCTGCCGATGTACCGTGACCTCCCCTGCCGGAGCGCTGCCGGACTGCAGCACGGTTACCGGGCCCGGCGACCCGCCTTCCATGGTCAGCCCGCAGCTGAGCGCGTGTCAGGGGCAGAGGTCCTGACGTTCGGACGCCGGCCGGCCAATCCGCCGGGCGCCCCGATCCCCCTGCCGCCGCGGATGCTCCGCGGGCCGGGGCTGGCTGAGAATCGCGCCGCCGGACACCCGGCCTCTGGCCTGACAGGGCCTCAGGTGGATGGGTGCCTGGCTCCTGGCCGGTGTGGCGGGGATGCGGGCATGCCGGATGGCAGGCCGGTATCGGCGGCTTTCTGGCCCGGGGCCGTCTGGTCAGCGCCGGGCTGGGCGGCGGCGGTCCGCTGGGCGCTGGTTTGCTCGCGGAATGCGGTGACGGCGCTCGACGGCAATGAACGATCCGCAGTCCAGGGACCGGATCGTGCGCACGGATTTGTGCACGAATCGCAGCGGGAACTGCGCGACCACGGGCTGAAGGCCTCGTGCCCACTGCGCGCCGCGGCGGATCGCCGGAATCATGGTGATCCTGGTGCTGCGGCGCTGGCTGCCGAAGGCTGTTGCAGGGCGCTGCATCACGCCGCGGCTGTCTCCTTGGCCGGCGGCACGATCGCGGATGGGTGGTGCGGATC
>DATJZH010000045.1:0-4364 GCA_035499215.1 Streptosporangiaceae bacterium
CTGTCCCCAGATGGTCTCGAAGATGCCCGGCCTGGGGTTGCGGATGCAGATGTTGCCGGCCTTGCCGCTCCCCCTCGGCACTTCGTTGCCATCCTCGTCGTAGATCACCGGGTAGACGCCCAGCACGCCCGGGCCGCAGCTGCCCGGTTTCATTGGCTGCAGCGCAGGCAGCGTGCTGCACAAGAAGCCGCCGTTCTCGGTCTGCCACCAGGTATCGACGATGGCCGCCTCGCCCTTGCCGACCTCGGAGTGATACCACCGCCACACCTCGGGCTCGATCGGCTCGCCGACGGTGGTCATGTGCTTGAAGTGGTAGTCGTACTTCTTCGGTTCCTCCGGGCCGACCTTGCGAAGCATCCGGATCGCGGTGGGCGAGGTATGGAAGATCTTCACGCCGAGCTGCTCGGCGATCCGCCACGGTCGCCCGCCGTCGGGATAATTCGGCACCCCCTCGTAGATCACCGTCGTGGTGCCGACTGAGAGCGGGCCGTAGACGATGTAGGAGTGGCCGGTGATCCAGCCGATGTCGGCCATGCACCAGTACACGTCGTCCGGGTGGATGTCTAGGTAGTACTTGGATGTGCCGGCCACGTACGCCAGGTAGCCGCCCGTGCTGTGCTCGCAGCCCTTGGGGCGGCCGGTGGTGCCGCTCGAGTACATGATGAACAGCGGCGCCTCGGCCGGCATGGACACCGGCTCGACGGTCTTCCCCCGATGCGCGGGGAGCAGCTCGTCGACGAAGAAGTCCCGGCCCTCGACCATCGGGATCTTCGAGGCGTACTGGCCGGGCCGACGCCGCCAGACGAGGACCTTATCGATCGTCTGACCCTGCCTGGCCGCCTCGGCCACGGCCTCATCCGCCTTGACCTTGTGATCGGTCAGCTGGCCGGCGCGGTAATAGCCGTCCATGGTGATGAGGATCGGGCTGCCCGAGTCGGCGATGCGTGTCCCGCAAGCGGCGCCGGCGAAGCCCCCGAACACTTCCGAATGGATGACGCCGAGCCTTGCGCAGGCGAGCATGGTGACCGGCAACTCGGGGACCATCGGCATGTGCAGGGTCACCCGGTCACCGGCCTTGAGGCCGAGGTGATCGCGCAGCAGGGCAGCGAACTCGTTCACCTGCCGGAGCAGCTCGGCATAACTGATGTGCACGTGCTCATCGGATTCGAGCTCGGGCACGAAGATGATCGCGGTCTTGTCTGGGTTGGCCGCGGCGTGCCGGTCGACGCAGTTGTATGAGGCATTCAGCCTGCCGCCAATGAACCATTTCCAGAACGGGGCGTTGCTCGTATCCAGCGTCGTGTGCCAGGTCTGGTCCCAGACCAGCAGGTCGGCGTACTCCTTGAAGCAGTCGGGGAACTTGTCCTCACCGAACCGCTCCCGGATCGCGGGGTCGTTGGCGTTCGCCTGCGCGACGAAAGGGGCGGGCGGCGGGTAGTACTCCTCCTCACGCCAGTGCACGGCGATCTGCGCCTCGGAGACCTGCGCCTGGGAACCCTCCGGCTCCTGTTCTTCTGCCACTGTCATGCCCTCCCATCAGGTGATGACTACTGCTGTGATGGCGGGCCGCTGCCGTGAGCGGTCCCGCAGCCGGTAACCTGGCGGGTGCGCGGGGCCGCGTACCCGGGCAGCGCGCGGGCTGCTCGGCGGGTCGTGGTATCGGCGCCGTCATGCCGTCCCACCTCCTCCATGCGGAGGGCAGGACCCATCGGCCATCTGGCAATTCCGCGCGGCTGGAGCGCTTCGCGCGGACGCGGCGGGGTCCACCGCCGGGTGGATCAAACCACCGGCAACTATTCTACGGCACCGCTGCCGCGCCGCCGCGCGGGCAACTAGCCCAGCGTGCGCGGCGTGTGCCAGCGCCTGGGCTTCCAGCGGGCCGCGCTGCCGTTGTGGCTGCTGGCAGCGCCGCGCTGATAGCGGTCGCACTGGCCCTCAACGCCGGTGGTCGCGTACATGCACCGAAACGGCGGCTATGGTGCGCGTCGATCCGGCTCCGGGCACAACTCAGGTCCCGCCTCGCACGGCCCAGCCACCGGCCAGGCGCCTCAGCAAGGACTCACTACGCCTCCACCGGCTCTCGTCCCGGCAGAGGCCACCAGCCGCAGCGGCGGTTGAGGCGAGCTTCATCAGCTACACGACTGTACCGCCTGCCGCCGACCGGGATAGCGTGGAGACGGCGGAGGGGCCCGCCGTCAATTGCGCCCGTGCCAACGGTCCCTGTTTCCTGCTTGCCAGCAGGGAGGGCCGTAATGATCCAGGACTATCTCATCGGCGAATTGTCAGTGCGGCTGGAACGGCTGCAGTCCGCCGCGGGGACCCGCGTCGGCGACGTGACGCATCTACGCCAGCAGGTCGAGACGTGGCCGGTCACCTGGCTGGCGGCGGAGATCATCCGCGCGCTGGCCCTGGCGGACGAGTTTTGCTGGGACTCGCTGTCCCGGGGCGATGCCCGTGCGTTCGACCGCCAGGCGATGATCTCCGCGGACCTGCGCCTGTTCGGCGTCTGCGCCGGCCTGCTCGACGAGGACTAGCACCCCTGGAACCATTGCTCAGCCAGGGCCGATGTGCCGCAGTTCAGGGGACAGCAGGCTCACGAGCCTGCTGCACGGCCAGGCGGAGCGCCGCTGCTCGGTCTGCTCCGGGTTTCCTGTATCACCGGGTCCGTCCCGGGGGGGACAAATGGTGATAGAGCGGGCACGGGCTGCGCGGCGGCTTCCCGGTGGCCTGGCACGTCGGCGGCTTACCGGACCGGAAGGCCATCAGCGCCCGCCACAGCAGCAGGACCTCATCTTCGCTTACCTTGGGGCACGGCGGCCTCCCGCATGATCCATGCAGGGACCGTTGGCGGCATCTCCGCAGGATCGGGCGGGCCCCTCCGTCTCGGGCCTACGCTACAGCGAACGGATCGGCCGCCCCGGCACGGGGCAACGGGGCTCTGGCGCAATGGGCGATGGGGCTCACCTTGGAATCGCGGCCGTGAGAGCCGGCCGCTGACAGTCCCTGAACGCGATCGCCAGCAGCTGCAACCGGGCGATCTGGCTGGAAGCCGGCCAGCGCGGATGGGCGCGGGGCCGCCGAGGTGGCGGATGCCTACCGGAGCGCCGCGACATGCGGAGCCTCCGATTGCGCCTGGCTGCCCGGAGAACCGGAAGAACTGGCCGGTGAGCGGGAGAGGGTCAGCACGGGAATCACCACCTGTTGGCCCTCGTGCCTGATCGGCACGAGGCGGGAACGAGGGGAGGTGCCGGGATCAGTCAGCCTGTGTTCCTGGTGGTCTTGCCGCAGGCCTGGGCCAGGGCGGCCGCGGCGGCCTGAGCGCTGCCATAGCGCCCGCAGGTCCGCGCCTGCCGTTTCAGCACGGCCACCCAGCATTCGCCGGGCGGACACTGCCCGTCCCGCCGTACATGGCCCAGGTGCTCGCCGTCCCAGGTGACGAGCTGGATCCCATCTGACCCCGGCACCAGCGGCACGCGGGCCAGGCCCCGGGTGCAGGCCAGATGCTCCAGCGCCAGTTCTTCCCAGATCCGCCACTGCGCGTGATAGACGGCACGTTCGGCCTCGCGGATCACCTCGAGGGCTTCGTCGTCCATGACAACTCCGGCGCCAGTCACCGGGTGAGCTTGCGGTAGGTGACCCGGTGCGGCCGGGCGGCCTCCTCGCCGAGCCTGCCGGTCTTGTTCTGCTCGTAGGCGGCGAAGTTGCCCTCGAACCAGAACCAGTCCGCCCCGCCCTCCCAGGCCAGGATGTGCGTGGCGACCCGATCTAGGAACCACCGGTCGTGGCTGGTGATCACCGCGCAGCCCGGGAACTCTCCCAGCGCGTCCTCCAGCGAGGCCAGCGTCTCCACGTCCAGGTCGTTGGCCGGCTCGTCCAGCAGCAGCAGGTTCCCGCCCTGCCGCAGCGTCAGCGCCAGGTTCACCCGGCCGCGCTCCCCGCCGGACATCAGCCCGGCCGGCTTCTGCTGGTCCGGTCCCTTGAACCCGAACGCCGCCACGTACGCGCGGCTGGGGATCTCGGCCCGCCCGGCCCGGATGTACGCCGCGCCGCCGGAGATCACCTGCCACACGGTCTCGTCCGGGTCGATCCCGGCCCGCAGCTGGTCCACGTAGGAGATCCGCACCGTCTCGCCGATCCCGATCGTCCCGGCGTCCGGCTGCTCTTCCCCGAGGATGATCCTCAGCAGGGTGGTCTTGCCCACCCCGTTCGGCCCGATGACCCCTACGATGCCGTTCGGCGGCAGGCTGAAGCTCAAGCCCTCGATCAGCATCCGGTCCCCGAACCCCTTGGCCAGGTTCTCGGCCTCGACCACCAGGCTGCCCAGCCGGGGACCGGGCGGGATCTGGATCTCCTCGAAGTCCAGC
>DATJZH010000046.1:0-4647 GCA_035499215.1 Streptosporangiaceae bacterium
CGGCCGGCCCGTGGATCAGCGGGCCGACCTGTACGCGCTGGGCGCGACGCTGTATGAGCTGGCCACCGGCGGGCCGCCGTTCGGTTCCGGGGACCCGCTCCGGCTGACTCATGATCTGCTGGCCCGGGTGCCGGTGCCGCCAGCGCAGGTGAACCCGGCCGTGCCGGGGCTCCTGTCGGCGATCATCATGCATCTGCTGGAGAAGGAACCTGACAACCGGTACCAGACCGCCCAGGGCGTGCTCTATGACCTGGAGCGGCAGCCGGATGCCGGGGAGCTGGGAGCGGCGGCGCTGCGGGTCGGTGAGCGTGATATTCCGCTGCGGCTGGTACCGCCGTCGCGGCTGGTGGGCCGCGAGGGGGAGGTGGCGGCGCTGGCGGCCGCGTTCGAGGAGGCGCTGGCGGGCCGGTGCCGGGGGGTGCTGGTCAGCGGGGCGCCGGGGGTGGGGAAGACGGTGCTGGCCGACGAGCTGCGGCCGCTGGTGACGGGCCGAGATGGTTGGTTCGTGGCGGGAAAGTTCGATCAGTACCAGCGCGATCTGGAGTTCGACGCGGTCAACCAGGCGTTCCGGGCGCAGGGCCGGCTATTGCTGGCCGAGCCGGAAGAGGAGCTGGCCGAGGTCCGCGAACGGATCTTGGGCGGGGTCGGCCCGAACGTGGGCCTGCTTGCCGCGACGGTGCCGGAGTTCGCGGCCCTGCTGGCGGTGCCCCCGGATGGGGGGGATCCGCTGACCGCGCAGGTCCGGGCGCAGCGGGCGGCTGCGGAGGTGCTGCGGGCGGTGGCGTCGCGGAAACGGCCGCTGGTGGTGTTCCTCGATGACCTGCAGTGGGCCGGACGGACGCCACTGGGCTTCGTCGACCTGGTGCTGAGCGAGGAGCCCGTCGACGGCCTGCTGCTGGTGGGCGCCTACCGCGAAGGCGAGGTGGACGCATCTCACCCGCTGGCGACGTTGGTGTCGCGGTGGCGGCAGCAGGCGGGGCTGCAACAGGTGCATGTGGAGAACCTGCCGGTCTCCGGCTCGGTCGCCATGGTCGCGGAGATGCTGCACGTGGACCGGGCCACGGCGGCCGGCCTAGCCGAAGTGATTCAGGCGCATACGTCCGGCAACCCGTACGAGACGGTGGAGCTGCTCAACGCGCTGCGCCGCGACGGCGTACTGGCCGCGACGGCCGCCGGGTGGCGATGGGACGCGGCGGCGGTGCGTGCTCACCTGGGGCAGGCCGAGGGCGCCACGCTATCGTCGGCGCGGGTTGAGGCCATGTCGGCACAGTCCTGGCAGATGGCAGAGGCGATGGCATGCCTGGGCGGGCGAGCCGAGCTGAGCCTCCTGCAGGCTGCCACCGGCGAGTCGGCGGCCGTGGTGGACCAGGCTCTGGCGCCCGCCCTCGAAGAGGGTCTCCTGGTGGCGGAGCCCGGGGCGCATCAGGCGGTGCGGTTCCGTCACGACCGCATCCGCGAGGCGGTCCTGGGCGGGGTAGACCCGCAGCGGCGGCGCACCCTGCGGCTAGCCATGGCGCGGCGGTTGGCCGGGGTGCCGGAGCTGTTCGCGGCCGCGGCCGGGCAGTACCTGCCGGTGGCCGATGCAGTCGACGAGCCCGCGGAGCGGCGCATGGTGGTGAGGCTGCTGCGGCGCGCTGCCGGCCAGGCGGCATTGACCGGGGACTATGCGCTGGTCAACGCGCTGCTGGCTGCCGCGCTGCGGCTGATCGGCGCGGGCGAGACCGCCGCGCTGGTCGAGGTGCACACCGTCCGGCACGCCGCCCTGTTCAGCATGGGGCGCTTGGCGGAGGCGGACGAGGAATACCGGATCATCGAGGGGCTGTGTCCCACCGCGATGGACCGCGCGGACGCGACGGCGGTTCAGGTAACCGGCCTGACCCACCAGAACCGTCTTACCGAGGCGATCGGGCTCAGCCTGGAGTCGCTGCGTGAGCTCGGCGTCGCCGTACCGGCCGCCGACCGGCTGCCCGCTGAACTCGATCGCCAGTTCGACTATCTATACCGATGGCTGGACCACACCGATGCCGCGGATGACCTGGCCCGGCCGGAGATCACCGACCCGACGCTGCTCGCCGCGACTCGTCTGATCGATGCGGTCCTGACGGCGGCCTACCTTGTCCCCGACGTCTCTCTGCTTGCGTGGCTGAGCCTGGAAACGGTGCGGATCTGGATCGAGCACGGACCGGCCCGCACCCTGGTCGGTCCGGCCAGCATCGTGGCCTTCGCCGCCGTGGCATTGCGCGGCGACTACGCCGCCGGGTACCGGGCGATGCGGCGGATCCTGGCGCTGGGCGAAGCCCGCGGCTACGAGCCCGAGACGTCACGGGTGCGTGTGCCGTTTGCTCTTATCGCCTGCTGGTTCGAGCCGATCGAAAACTGCGTCCAGGTGGGTCGGCGGGCCAGGGAAGGGCTGCTCGCCGGTGGCGATCTGGCCAACGTCAGCTACAGCTACTACACGACCGTGCATTACCTGCTGGACTGCGAGCCATCGCTGGATGCCTACGTCGCCGAGGTGGAGGCGGGGCTGGCCTTCGCGCGGCGTACCGGCAGCGAGCAGACTATCCAGTGGCTCGAAAGCTGCCGGTGGCTGGCTGGCGTGCTGCGCGGCGAAATCGTTGCCGCTACTGGCGAGGCGGTGCCCATCGACAGGTACGTCGCCAACCCGGTGGCGCTTCTCCACGCGCATCTGAGCCGTGCGGTCGTGGCCGCCATCTTCGGCGATCCGGCTGGCCTGGCACGGCACACAGCGGCGGCGATGCCACTGCTGCCGGCCAACGTGGGCAACTACTCCATTGCCGTGGCCCGCCTGCTGCGCGGGCTGGCGCTGGCCGGGGAGGCCCGCGCCGCCGACGGTGATGAGCGCGGCGGCCTGCTGTCCGAACTGGACGAGGTGACGCGGTGGCTGGCCGCACACGCCGCGAACGCGCCGGATAATTTCCTGCACCTGCTGCGGCTGCTCGAGGCCGAGCGGGCCTGGGCGGCCGGGGACTTCCGCGCAGCCGCCCTGGCCTTCGACGCCGCCCGGGGCGGGGCCGTCGGCCGACAGCGGCCATGGCACCGGGCTATGATTGCCGAACGCGCCGCCCGCTTCCACCTTGCCCACGGCCTCGACCACGCGGGCCACGACCTGCTCGCCCAGGCCCGCCACTACTTTCTCACCTGGGGCGCCACCGCCAAAGTCGTCCAGCTGCACTGGGCCTACCCGGCCCTGCAATCACGGGCCGACGCGACCACCGGGCAACGCGGCGACGATCCCGGCGATCTTCTCTATGGCGGCTCTACGGTCACGACCGGAACCATCGACATGCTCGGCATCCTGTCCGCCTCCCAGGCGCTGAGCTCGGAGACCAGCATCGGCCGGCTCCACGCCCGTGTGGCCGAGGTAGTCAGCGCGATGACCGGCGCCACCGGCGTGCACCTGGTTCTGTGGAGCGAAGACCGGCACGACTGGCTCCTGCCCGTCCCCGGCCGCGACATCGGCACCGCCGCGCTCAGCGGCAGCGACCACGAGCACGCGGTGCCGATGTCGGCGCTGCGCTACGTCCAGCGGGTGGGTGAGCCGCTGGTGGTGGACGACGCTACCCGTGATGACCGGTTCGCCCGGGACCCCTACTTCGCCGACGTCGCCTGCTGCTCGCTGCTGGCCCTGCCGATCCTCAGCCGCGGCACGCTGCGGGCGGTGCTGGTGCTGGAAAACCGGCTCATCCGCGGCGCGTTCACCGCCGAACGCCTCGACGCGGTCCGGCTCATCGTCGGCCAGCTCGCCGTCTCCCTAGACAATGCCCAGCTATACGCCGAGCTCACCACGTCGCGCGCGCGGATCGTCGCCGCCGCCGACCAGGCGCGCCGGCGCATCGAGCGGGACCTACATGACGGCGCCCAGCAGCGGCTGGTCTCACTCGCGCTGCAGTTGCGCGCGGCACAGACGGCGATGCCGCCCGAGCTCGGCGCGGACCTCGCCCGGGCTGCCGCCGAAGCGACTGGCGCGCTGGAGGAGGTACGCGAGATCGCGCGCGGCATCCACCCGGCGGTCTTGGCCGAGGGCGGCCTCCGCCTCGCCCTCAAGGCGCTCGCCCGCCGCTCTCCGATCGCGGTCGACCTGCAGGTGCATGCCGACCGGCGGCTGCCGGAACCGGTCGAGGTCAGCGCGTACTACATCATCGCCGAGGCGCTGACCAACGCGGCCAGGCACGCGCGCGCCTTGACCGTCACCGTCACCGTCGAGGTCGCTGACGACGTCTTGCGCGCCGCGGTCCGCGACGACGGCGTCGGCGGCGCCGACTTCGCCCGCGGCACCGGCCTGGCCGGCCTCAAGGACCGCGTGGAGGCACTCGGCGGCCGGCTCTTCCTCCACAGCCCGCCCGGGGCGGGAACCAGCCTGCGTGCCGAGCTCCCGCTCACGACGAACGGCGGCGTAACGTCCCGCTAGCCCAAGGCCCGAGACCCCGCGCCCGGAGCCTGAGCCAGACGCCCGTCGCGGCGACACGGCCGGCCCCCCTGGTCGTGGGCATCGACCCGTCGGTGCTTGGACCTGCCGCTGCCGCTAGAGCACCGGGTATTGCTGATGGGCTTCGCGGTGCGTCGGGTTCTGGTAGATAGTCGCCTTAGCCCGCAATCGGGTATAAGCAGAGTATGAGGCGGTTCCGG
>DATJZH010000047.1:0-13098 GCA_035499215.1 Streptosporangiaceae bacterium
ACGAAGTGATTGTGCAGACGATCGCGGCCACCACCACCCGCTCCGGGCTGACCGTCAGCGCCGAACTCGACCCAGGCCAGTACCCCAAGGGCATCAAGATCGCAGACCGCCAGATGAAAGACCTGGAACGGCGAGCTCTCAGGCGCCACCAGTTCCATGGCGAGTGGAACTACGACCTGATCCCTGCCCGCAGCCCATAACCCGGCGTGTTATTCATCGACAAGCACTTAGCGAAGTAGATGGTGCTGACGGGCCCGGTTCCGTTCGCGTTCATCTGGTTGATCAGCAGGTGCGGGTTCGCGGTGCACGGCCAGCGGGCGTTCCGGCAGCTGAGCCATTCCAACCACGGATCCCGGCGCCGGTGCCGTAGGCGTACAGCACCAGCAGCAGCCGCTCGGCCAGCACCTGCAAGCCGAGCTTGCCGCCTCGCCCGGCCTTGGCCTCGGTCGCCTGCCGGGCAGCTGCTGCGCAGCACCGCCTCCCTGGCCACGTCGATTAGCGGTAGCATGCCCCAACCGCTGGCCGATCGCCTTCTTCAGCCGTCCCGGGTTCACCGGCTCCGGCAGCGCCTCCAGCGGCATCAGCCGGATCGCACCGTGCGGCCCGCGCGGCGCGATCTCCAGCCACGGCAGGACGCCGCCGTCCGGGGCGTCGTTGTGGGCGGCCATCTCCCGGTCGCGAAACCGCAGTTCACAGCCATGCAGAGGCTGCCAGCCGGCTAACCGCCGGAGCCTGCTGAATGCCGGAGGTCAGCTGGCCGCGCTCGGCGTTGCGCACCGCTGTGAGGCGGCGATCGCCAGTTGCCGGCAGCAGAAGCCCATCACTAGGAAGAGTACGGCGAGGACCAGCCAGCCGAGCGCACCGACACCAACGAGCAGAGCGGTGACCAGAGCGGGGCCGGCGAGCTGCTGGATGCCGCGGCCAAGCCCGAACACGGCCTGGTACTCACCCTGCCGCCCGGCGGGCGGCAGCTCGAAGGACAAACTCCATGCGCCCGCCGCCTGCCAGATCTCGCCGACGGCTAGGATCGCGATCCCGGCGAGCAGCGACAAAACGCTCGCGACAGCACCGCTGCCACTGCTTGACGCGCAGACGACGCAGCCCAAAGCCAGCGCAACCCCGGCCCGGCGCTGCAGACGCGCAGCTCTGGGTACGTCGCTGGCGCCGTGGCTCAGCCGCACCTGGAGCAATAGAACGATTAGGGTATTAATGATAATCAGTACTGAGTTGAAGCTGGCCGGCGCCTTTGTGTGGCTGACTATCCACAGTGGAGCTCCAATGGTGAGGACCGTGGCATGTAGTTCGAGCAGACCGTTGCTCAACGTCAGCAGCACGAAGTGGGTATCGCGTAGGGCGAAGCCCAGGCTGAGTGCGCCCGATTTCCGGCCGGAATTCTGCTCCGGGCTTTCATCCAGGCGCCGATCCAGGGGCTTCAGCCTCGACACGACGATCGCGCACACCCCCTGGGCGAACGCGTTGATGAGGCACACCACCCAGAACGTCGGGTAGCTGGCGGCGGCGAGAATCGCGCCGGCCGCCGCCCCGCCGAGCAGGAATCCGACGTTGAAGGCGCTGCGCATCTGGGCCCGGGTACGGACCGCGCTCTGCGGCTCGAAAATCGCGGACAGCATGGCGGAGCGCAACGGACTGCTGGAGACCTCAGCCATCGAGATGAAGCTCGCGACGATAGCGAATGACGTGAAGCTCCTCGCCAACGGGTACAGCGTGAACAGCACAGCGAGCGCGGCATGGTCGAGCGTGAGGAACCGGCGCGCGCCGTGCCGGTCGGCGAGTCGGCCGATCGGCACTGTGATCAGGAAGCCGGCAAGCCCGGCCAGCGAAAGACCGAGCCCGACCTGTCCGGGCCGCAGCCCTGCTACGCGAACGAAGAACACCACGCTCGACGTCAGGAACAAGCCGTTGCCGGCGGACTGGACGAGGGTCAGGGCGACCAGCCGCCGGCCCGGACCCGTCTTCGGAACGAGGTCAAGTGACGACAGCATAGCTCTCATTGCCATCCGGTCCGCTGCGCGAGCCATGCCTGAGTGAGTTCCGCGTTACGGGCCTGGAACCGGCGTAGGTACGGGGACTTGGGCAGCTCGGGTTTCCGGGACTCGCGCACCCAGAGCCCGGTGAGGGCGCACAGGAACGCGTCGATGGCCGCCGCGGGAACGTCCCTGATGACCGGGTGGGTACGCACGATGTGCTCACCGTCCAGACCTTCGACGGAGCCGAGTAGCACCATCAGGTCAGCCCAGGACGCGCCGATGCAGGCGCAGGCCCAGTCGACGGCAAGGACCTCGCCGGACAGGGTCAGCAGCATGTTGTCTGGCCGCAGATCGAGGTGCAGCAGGGTGTCGCCGACGGTCGCCACCCGCCACTGGCTCTCCAGGTCCGCGAGCCTCGTCAGGTGGCGCAGCGACCACGCGTCGAGATCGGCGGGCGGCCCCTCGACGGTGTACCGGCTCCATACGTCCATCAGCGGCGCCAGCTCCGACTCGCTCGACGGCGCGTCGGGCAAGGGGCTGGGCGTGAGGACGCTGGCGAGCCGGTCGATCATACGCAACACGGCAGCCAGCTCACCCGGATCACTGATGTCGGGATTGCGGCCGACGACGTTGTCGAAGACCAGGACCACCCAACCGTCGTCCTCCAGATGGAACCTCAGGCGCGAGGCCGGCACGGCAGCGGGCAGCCGCGATGCGCACCAAGCCTCGGCGCGGTAAGCGCCCGCCAGTTCGTCGTCGGACGGAATGGCCTTGGCGAAGACCTGGGAACTGTCGGCGAGTACCAGCCGGGCGGCCACGCCATGGGTGAATCCACCGGTCTGGTCCGCCGCGTGCTCCATGCGCTTGCCGAGGTGCGACTCGACCCGGGCGAGCACAGGCGCGGGCAGCGCAGCCCAGCGCGGGCGTACCGCCGGGGCGGGAACGACCTTCGTGGACATGGATATGGACATGGCATCCGTCATAGTGCCGGTCCGTTCTGGAGAGCGGCAGAAGGGCTGCTGCGCGGTGCCTGGAGCAGCCGTTCCAGCTGCCGGGCCACGCCGTCGTCGTCGTTGGACGCGGTGACCAGATCGGCGACCGCCAGCACCTCGGGATGGGCGTTCGCCACGGCAACCGCGGTACCGGCCCAGGCCAGTACCTCCAGGTCGTTGGGCATGTCGCCGAAGGCGACCACGTCCCTGGCGCTGAACCCCGACCGCGCGGCGATCCTTTGCACGGCGGCCGCCTTGGTCGCGCCAGCCAGGTTGATCTCGCAGAATGCAGACGTTGACACGGTGGCCATCAGATGGCCGGGGAGTACAGACGACAGCATCGTGTAGTAATCCTGGGCGTTGCCCGTGAGCTGTACGATGATCTTGCCGAAGCCGCGGTCGTCAAGGGCAAGGTCGAGCGCGGGCACTCGTCGCGCCTCCCGGCACAGCGCCTCCGCTAGGACGAACCCGTCCTCCAGTACGAGTTCCAGATCGCGCTCCGCGCCGAGGCGTACCCCGGGATGCCGCGCGCGCAGAGACCTCAGGGTCGCGGCGAGCCCGGTCGGCGGGATCGGCCGGTAGTCGACGACGCGGCGCTGGCCGAAGTCATAGGTGATCGAGCCGTTGCCGCACACGGCCGACATGTCAGGGTTGATCACCTCGGCGATCGGCCTCACGTCCCGTACTGGCCGTGCCGTGCAGATCAGCAACGGCCAGCCCGCCTGGCGCACTCCTCGCAATGCGGAACGAGTACGCGGGCTGACCTGACCTGCTGAGTCCAGCAGCGTCCCGTCAAGATCGCAGACAACCATCCAGCGCGGGGGCTGCGGCGGGATGCGGTTCATGGCCGCGGCGGTACGTTCTGCCCGCGCCGGAACACGATCCGGTCACGCGATTCAAGTACGACCTCCTCACCGTAGGGCACGATCCACGACGGGCAGGTGTGGCTGAGATCGGCGTTGACCACGATCGGGTACCCGGCCTCCGGCAGGAACTCATCAACCAGGTCGCCGACGGCGCCGGCCCACTCCTGGAACGGTGCGAGCGGGTGCATGCCGATGATCATTCCGGCCAGCTTCGTCAGGTCCGCCTTGTCGCACAGGTCCTTGAACAGGGGCTGTACGGCCAGTCCGTGATAGGAGATGTCCCAGAACAGGACGGCGGAGTCCAGCGACAGGTCGAAATACTCCAGCAGATCCGGGAGGATCGAGATCTCCCCGCCCAGCAGCCTTCCCCGGGCGGTACCCGGCCGCAGCCAGGTCCACCCGCCGGGGATGTTACGAGGCCGGGGCTGTACCTCCAGTTCGGGGACGTACCAGCTGATCAGGTCTCCGGTCCGGTCTGGCATCGGTTCACACACGAGCGGCGCGGAGCTGGCCAGTGCCCTCGCGAGATAGTCGAGCGTCTCGGGGTGCGCGCCGCCCGCCTCGCCGATGTGCACCATGTAGGTGGCGCCGTACAGGGAACTCATCCCCGCCCTGGCGGCCAGGAACGCGTTGAGGTACACGTTGTCGCAGTACCCGATGAAAGGTTTGGGGTAGGTCGCGATGGTCGCGATGTCGAGCGCTTCCAGGATGTCCTTGCTGCCCACCCCCGCGTCGGCGGCGAAGATCACGTCGACCGACGGGTCCGCGAACGCCGTGACGAAATCTGACGCGCGCTGCTCGACGGTACCGGCCGTCGTACCGTCGCCGGAGACCTGGAACGCGTTCGCCGAGTAGCTCACGGTGTAGCCCTGGCCGGTCAGTACCCGTTCCGCCCGGCGCGCGCGCTCGGGAATATACGAGACGGTGGGCATCGCCGGGCTCAGAATCCTGATGTGCGCACCGGGTCCGACTGCATCAGGCACGCGTATCGAGTTGGGCACAGTGGGCTCCATCCGTGGTCTGAGCCGTGCTACACGCGGGCGTTCGGCGGCAGCCGGCAGCGCCGGGTCAGCGCGCGGAGCGGGTACGCAGGCGGCCGCTGAGCGCGCGGATGGTCTGACAGGCGAACAGATCCTGGACTGTGACGCCTTGCTGGGGCAGATCCCGGCGCAGGATTGCGGCTATGCGCAGCAGCTGCAGTGAGTCGCCGCCAGCGTCGAAGAAGCTATCGTCAAGACCGAACCGGCGAGTGCCGAGCACCTCCTGCCATGCCCGCGTGATCGTGCGTACCACGTCATCGCCGTGGTCGTCGCGATCCTGCGGGCTACCGGGCGTCTCGGTCGTGCCGGATGCGTCAGCTGTATTGCCTTGAGGATCACAGCGCAGCGCCAGCTCCCGCAGCCGTTTCGCGTCGAGCTTCCCGTTACGAGTCACCGGCAAGTCCGCGACGACCGCCCATAGGGACGGCACCGAGTACCCGGGAAGGCGTTCCGCCGCGAGACTGCGCACCTCGTCGAGCAGCCCAGGGTGATCCGCGGCCACCAGGCCGGCGAGCAGGCGGCGGTCGGCGGAGCCGGCGGCCGCGGTCATGACGGCGGCATCGCGGACGGCCGGGTGCTCGCGCAGTACCCGCGCGACGGCGTCGAGTTCGATGCGGAAGCCCCGGATCTTCACCTGTTGGTCGCGCCGCCCGAGGAACCGCAGCCGGCCAGCACTGTCCCACCGCACCAGGTCTCCCGTACGGTACAGCAGGTCATCGGTTTGCGCGCAGAAGAAGCCGAAGGCACGGGCGGTCTCCTCGGACAGACCCGCGTAGCCGAGGGCAAGGCCGTCGCCGTAGGTGTACAGTTCGCCGATGCCACCGGGCGGTACCAGCCGGCCGGACGGGTCGAGCACCAGCACACCGGTACCCGCGACGGGGCGGCCGATCGGCAGCGGGTCCTCGACCTCGGCCGGATCGTCGACGTGGTGCACGGTGGTGAACGTGGTGTTCTCGGTCGGGCCGTAGCCGTTCGTGACGCGTAGCCCCGGGCAGGTCTGCAGGACGCGGATCACCTGTGCCGGCGGCACGACGTCGCCGCCCGTCAGGATCTGACGGACACCGTGGAACGCCTCGGGGCGGTACTCGGCGACTAGCCGGAACAGCCCCGCAGTGAGCCACAGTCCGGTGCTGCGCCGCGCGGCCAGGAACTCCGCGAGTTCGTCGGGCGTGGCGTACTCGCCGGGAAAGATGTCGACAGTGCCGCCGGCGAGCAACGGAGCGAAGATCTCCAGTGTCGACGCGTCGAACGCTAGCGGCGCCAGCCGGACAAACCGCTCGGTCGCGCCGGGCAGCAGGTACGCGGGGTCCCGGGTCAGCCGTATGATCCCGCGGTGCGGTACCCGAGTTCCCTTCGCTGCACCGGTCGAGCCTGAGGTGAAGGCGACGTACGCCACCCGGGACGGGTCCGCTTCGGCGGCGTCGGGTATCTGCGCGACGCGGATCGCGGCCGCCCACGGGTCGGCGATCCTCAGCAGCCGCCCGCCCCGCATCTCGGTCACGCTGCCGAGCCGCTCATCGCCCAGGATGACGTCCGCGCCCGCGGCTGCCAGCATGCTGGCGGCCGCCTGTGCCGGCATGTCCCGCTCGATGCCGAGATAGGCTGCGCCGAGCCGGAGCACCGCGAGGATGGCCAGCAGTTCGTGAGCGGACCGCCGTACCATCAGGGCCACGCAGTCGCCGATGCCCACGCCCGCGCTCGCCAGATCCGCCGACTGCGCCTCCGCAGCACGCAACAGCTGCCGGTACGTCAGGGTGCGCGCGGGGTCGCGGTCGCGGACCGCGATTCGGTCAGGGTACCGCCGGGCGGTCTCCTCGAAGAACTGCCAGACACCGGTCGCGGGCGGCGCGGGAGGGCCGGCGCCGATGGACGCCAGCCGGGCCCGCTGGGCGGACGTCATCGTCCGTGCCCCTGCGAGCGGTTCACCCGCGGCCGCGGCCAGTTCCACCAGGGCACGGTCCACAGCGCGGGCCAGTTCGGCCGCCTCGTCCATCCGTAGCGCCGACGTCGCGTACTCCAGCGCCAGCCGCGGCCTGTCGCCCCACTGCTGCACGTACAGAACGGCGTCGTAGACGGTACCCCCGCAGTACCCTTCGCGGATTTCCGCCGTCACCCCGGGCGCCCGCAGAGCGTGGGGTACCAGCTCGTCGTGCGCGGCGAATGCCACCTGTACCAGCGGATTGCGCGAGTCGTCACCGCCGGCCTCCAGCGCCGCGACGATGTCCTCGAACGGGACGTCGGCCGCCGCCAGCGCGTCGCGCATCGCCGCCGCCGTCCGGGACACGTGGCCGCCTGCCGTGGCGCTGTCGTCCACCCGGCACACGACTGGTATCAGCTTCATGCAGGGGCCGACGACCTCCAGCGAGCCGGCGGTACGGGCCGCCGTGACGACACCCATGACGAACTCGGGTACACCGGCCCGCCGGGCGATTACCAGCGCCCAGGCGGCGAGCAGCACCATGTTGCGGGTTTCCCCGCCGTCCCGGCTGAGGTCCTCGCAGCCGCGCCGCGCCGCGTCGGTCAGCCCGAAGACGAGACGGGCGCCGTCGCGGGCCAGGCGCGGCTGCCGGTTAAGGTCACTGGGAATGACCAAGGTGGTCGGCACATCGGCCAGTTCCTCGGCACGCTCCCGTGCCCGTCGCGCGACGGCCTCGCGTTGCTCGTCGGCGATGACCAGATCCATCGAGGGGGCGACAGTTTCCCCGCCGTCCGGTACGTGCCCGGCGCCGGGTGCTAGCCCCTCGATCAATTCCTGCCACAGCAGGCCGATGCTCCAGCCGTCCGCGATCGCATGGTGTACCAGCAGCGACAGCACCGTACGCGTTTCGTCGACCCGGCTTACGACGAAGACCGCCGGCGGCCGTTGGTACGGGCTCAGGAGTTTGCCGCTGGCGTGGCTGAGGGTGGCGTGTGCCACCGCCACCGGATCGTCGTCGGCCGGCGCGGGTAGCGACTGCTCGATGACGACGGGATCCCACGCGGGCAGTACCCGCCGGAGCAGGCAGCCGTTCTCGTCGCGGACGAAGACCGTACGCAGAGACGAATGCCGCCGGGTCAGCGACGTCAGTGCCGACCGCAACCTGGCCGGGTCCACAACACCGCGGATGTCGGCGCTGAAGAGCAGGTGGAACGCGGAGCCGCCGTACAGCTGCTCGCTGAACAGCATCGCCTGCTGTACTCGTGACAGTTCCCGCAGACCGGCCTGATCGTCGAGGTCCGGGGTTGACGGTGCCGCAGGCGAGGCCGCGCGCATCACGTCGGCCAGCGGCTCCGGCCCCAGAAGCGAGCGGGCGCTCACGGACAGACCACATTGGCGAGTCAGGAGTGCGCTGAACTCAATCGCCTGCAGCGAGGTGCCGCCCAGCCGCGTGAACGACGCGCCCTCGGCCTGCTCGCCGAGATCGGCGCGGGCGCGTTCGAGCACGCCGGCCGCTACCGGCATCCAGGCCGCGTCGGCATGGCCGCGTGCGTATGTGTCGATGTCCTGCCGTTCCACGAGCACTAATGCTTCCGGCCGGAGCGGCACTTCACCAGGAACCAAAGACGCGCCGTAAGGGCGCTCCGGGGGCCAGCACCAACGTGCACTTGTCGCCGCCCTGGTCGCGTTACTAGGCATGAGACCGAGGACTCGAGGCGTGCGGACCGCGGACGTTGCCGGACAGCGCCAGCGCCCGGCGTCACCCCCAACTGACGGCAACCCCTGAATCGAGAGTACCGATGGACATCAGCACGGATATCGCGGCCGATGAACTTACTGTGGACGCACGCCCACCTGACATCGAGGGGCGCAGCAAGCGAATCTGGCTGCTCGGCTCAGACCTATGCGTGATCGAGCTGATCCCGAGCCTGCGCAGCTTTACCTTCAAACGCGAAGAGATAATCGAGGACACCGGACCGCTGCGGCTCGCATTCTATGAGCGCGCCGCGGGACGGCTGGAGAACGACGGCATCCGTACGGCCTTCCTCAGGCGGCTTGGGCCGGCCCGGTATCTCGCCCTGTACAAGGCGGCTCCGCCATTCGAGGTCATCGTGAAGAACCGGGCGGTCGGCTCGACCGTCGTGCGGTACCCCGGTCTGTTCGAGGCGGGTCAAGCGCTTCCCAGACCAGTGGTCAAGTTCGACTACCGGGCGGAGCCGGAGGACCAGCCGATCGGCGAGGACTACCTGAGGGCGATCGGGCTGCCGGTGGACGAACTGCGCCGGCTGGCACTTGAAGTGAACTCGTCGCTGCGTGCCTGGCTAGAGCCGGTCGAGGTATTGGATTTCTGCCTGATTTTCGGGCTGGACGGAAACGGCGACCCGCTGGTGATCTCGGAGATCTCGCCGGACTGCATGCGGCTGCGCCACCCGGACGGTTCGTCACTGGACAAGGATCTGTTCCGTGCCGGCCGGCAGTCGGACGAGATCACGGCGGCATGGCGAAGGCTGCTCGATGGGCTCCGATGACGCTGCACCCACCGCGCTCATCACCGGAGCGAACCGCGGCACCGGGCTGGCCGTCGCCCGGGAACTGCGTCGCCGGGGGTACCAGGTCGGCGCGCTCAACCGAACCCGCCTCGGGGTGAATTGGCTGCATGAGTTCCCGTGCGACCTCACCGCACCAGAATCCATCGACGCTGCGGTCGCCGACGCGCTGGCCCTCTTCGGCCGGCTGGACGCGTGCGTGACCAGTGCGGTCGTACGGCGGCTGAGCCCGGTGAGCGAGCTGGATCCGGGGTGCTGGGACGAGTCGGTGGCGGTGAACCTGACCTCGGTGTTCCGATTGGTCCGCGCCACCCTGCCGGCGATCCGATCGAGCGCTGGAAGCTACGTGGTTATGGGCAGTCACGCCGGTACCCGCTTCTTCGAGGGCGGCGCGGCCTACAGCGCGACCAAGGCGGCGCTCAAAGCACTCGTCGAGACGCTGCTGTTGGAGGAGCGGGTACACGGGGTGCGCGCCACGCTGGTTAACGCGGGTGCGATCGCCAACCGGGACGGCGACGGAACGCTCTACAAGATGACGACCGCGTCTGTCGCGCACTGGGTCGGTACCCTCGTCCAGAGCCAGCCACCGGACATGGCCATCGGCGAGGTCGAGATCAGGCCGGCTCGGCTTCCCGCGCCACCGGTCGCCGGTATGGCGCGGTTGCAGCATGTCTGAGCCGCGCCCACCTAGGCCAGGCGAATCTATGGTCAGGAACTCGACAGGGTGCGGCTCCGCCGGAGTGAGCAAGTCGCAGCCATTCTTGATCGGTTTTGCCCTTGGACATCCTCCGCCGCGCTGAAGGACGGGATTCCCGTGGCTGAGCTAGGCAGCGACGAGCGGTTCGCGGCTCGCAGGCCGGGCTGGTGCCCCGCCTCCCCGCGCAGTCACGGCATGCCCGGCCGCGATGTTCCTGGCGGCGTTGACGTCCGCGTGGCTGCGATGACCGCATCTGAGGCACAGGAACGCCGCTTGGCTCTCGCGGTTCCCCGGCTCGCAGTGCCCGCGGGCATTGCAGGTCATCGACGTGTACGCGGCACGGACTTTCTGGACGTGGTCCCCGGCTTTGTGCTCCAGCCGCCGGGCGAGCTGTCCCCAGCTGGCGGCGAGGACGCCGCGGTTCAGCCCGGCTTTCTGCCGGACGTTCCGGCCGGGCCCGGCGATCGTGCCCCTGGCCGGCCGGGTCATGCCGCGGATGCTGAGGTCTTCGATGCGGATCACGTTGAACCGGCGGGCCAGGCTGGTGCTGACCTGCTCGGCCCGGTCTTTGCGGATGTCCGCCTCGCGGGCCTTCAGTTCCGCGGTGGCGGCGTAGGTGCGCCTGAGCCGGTTCGACGTTTTCCGGCCGCGGACCCGCTGCCGGGCGGGCTTCCGCTCCAGCCGCCGGAGCCGGTCCCGTTCGCCGGGCCGCAGGCCGGGGCATTTCAGCAGGTCGCCGGTCGACAGGGCAGCGGATACGGCCACGCCCCGCCCGGTCAGCGCCGGCGATCTCGCCGGTACCAGGTCCTGGCACGGGGGCGGGGATGGCGGCGAACGCGATGTGCCACCGTCGGGCCCGGTCCCTGGTTACCCGGTACGGCTTCGCATCCGGCACCGGGTGGCTGCGGCGGAACCGCACCCAGCCGACCTTAGGGATGAGTACCCGCGACCACTTCCGGCTGGCCTGCCCGGCCCGGCTGGCCTGCGGGCCGACGATCCGGAAACCCTCGTGCTGGCCGGCTTTCCGCCACGTCGGCCGGCGGTGCGTCCCGGCGAAAAAATTACGCCGCGCCTGGTCAAGATCGCGGAGGGCCTGCTGCTGCGCGGTCTGGCTGCCCGCCGCGAGCCACGGCTCGGCCTTGCGTGCCTCGGTCAGCTGGCGGCACTGTTCCGCGAATCCCGGCGTCGGCCCCGGCCCGGCCGGTACATGCCGCGCTGTTCCTGGCCGAGGTTCCACACGAACCGGGCATGCGCGCAAAGCTCTGCCAGCGCGGCGGCCTGGCCAGGCTCAGGTTCCAGGCGGTAGTGGGACGCGCGAACCGTACCGGCAGGTGCTGACATTTCTTCCGGAGGGAGCGGCGTTTCCTCCCCGTCCTGAACGACGGGGCTTCCACGTCGCGTTCCCGGTGATGCGGTCAGACGCGCTGCGCCCGGCCACCGCGAAGGCCTCCACCGCAGGCCAGAACAAGCTGGCCGCGCGCCTGTCCCCGGGCGAGAAGCACGGCCGCTAGCGGATGACCGAGCTGGCCTGCGTCTACGACGCCGCCGCCCCCGTGCCTCGCACCCCCTGCGACATCATCACCCCGCCCGGCGCGGACAAGGGCAAGGACGGGAAGCAGCAGCCGCGGGCCCGGCCGCTGCAGGGAAATGGCTGACCGCCTCGGTCACCGATGACATCCCCGCCGTCATCGCCACCGCATGGACATCACGGGGGCCAGGTGGGGCCTGGACGGCGCCGAGACCATCCTCAAGTTCCGTGCCCTGATCAGCAACGGCGACTTCGGCCAGTACTGGCGCTGCCACCTCCGCAGAGAACACGAACGCGTCCACAACGCTCGCTGCCGGGAAAGCTATGTCCTCGCCGCCTGATCACTCACTCTGAAGGAGCCGCACCCAACTCGATATGTCCCTATCCCGGTCATGCTCCAACCGCCAGGAGAGCGAGTTCCGTGCGGTTGGAGCAGTCGAACTTCATGAAGAGGTTGGACACATGGCGCTTCACGGCGTGATCGGAGATACCCAGTGCCCGTGCGATCTGGTGGTTGCTACGGCCACGGGCCAGCAGCGCCATCACGGCCTTCTCGCGGGCGGTGAGTCGGCTGAGCGGGTGCCCGGCCGGTACGACGATGTCATCTCCGCGGGCCGCCGGCGCGGGCGGTGCGTCCGCGGCGTTCTCCGAGGCGAGCTGGTCGCGCTGCCGGGCCAGGGCGCGGCGAATCGCGGCCGGCAGCGACTCAAGCGCGGCGTGACGCAGCGATTCGCTGGCGAAGATAAGCTTACCGTCGCTCGATGACAGGACGCCGCGGTCCAGGGCCTCCTGCCAGGCCGGTAGCAGCGCACCGGTGGCCTGTCCGAGCATCTCGGCGACCAGTTCCGGATCGATGTGCGGGCCAAGTATGGCCGCCGCGCAAACCAGCTGATGGCACGCCGGGCTTACGGCCGGCAGGACGGTACTGACTGCGCTGAGTACCCGATCGCGGCGCGGCCGGCGGACCGGATCGAGATGCGCCAGGTTGTTGTCGGCTGTTATCGGCGCTTCCAGGCGCTCCGGTTCGGCAGCGGCATCCATGCGGTAAGGGTCGACTGTCACGTGCTCGTTTCCTCTTGCCTGCCTCATACGTTCCTTCACCGTCCGTTAACCGTTGCCTCTCTGCGTAGAAAGAGGGGCGGGCCGCCGGTCCTGATACCTGATACAAGCCCCGGTGGAGTCCGCCTAGCACTTCATGATCGTTTGTGGTGGCCGGTTATGCCGCGTTGGCCTGAGGTGACCAGTGTTGTGCCTGCTCAGGGGGCTGCCCTGACCTTGATCTGTGCGGCATAGTCCCCGCATCTTGCTCAGAGCTTCCTCTGATCGAGAACGTGATTGCCGAGTGAGAGGTTCACCGGAAATTGGCGCCAGGAAGGGCCGCCGGGGTCACGTCCAGGGAGGTGGTGTATGAGATGACCACCTCGAGATCTCTTTCTATTTAAGCACCAATGGCATCGATTGTCACGCCGGTATCATTAGTTTCGGAGTGCTTTCCGTTTCTCTGGCAGGCGGCGAGGATTTCC
>DATJZH010000048.1:0-9182 GCA_035499215.1 Streptosporangiaceae bacterium
GGCCGAGGTCCGGCCGCAGGTCGCAGCCGCCTATAACGCTGAACTGCAGCGCAAGCTGCCGGACACGGTCTGGGGCTCTGGCTGCGCGAGCTGGTATCTCGATAGCGAGGGCCGCAATGTGACGCTCTGGCCGGGCTTCACTTTCGACTTCCGGCGGCGCACCCGGCGCTTCCGCGCGTCCGACTTCATCCTCAGCGGCGCAGCGAGCCGACCCTCGCGGCCTCCAGCGGGGGCGCAGCAACGTTAGACAGGACTTCTGCAGTCCCGCACTGCCGCCTCCCTGGTGCGGCAGGCCTGACCGGTCGGGCACGGTGCTCGGCAGCCGCGGAAACCGGCACGGCGGCTGTACATCCCCCGGCGCACGGGAGCGCCTGACAGTAGCCTGGCTCGCGCCGAGCGAGAGGCACCCAGAGTGCGAGACTTCGTGAATGACCTACGTCCCCCCCGCCTACGTCCCCGCCTCCGCCTACGCCTCCGCCTCCGGCCGCTATGAGCAGATCCCTTGCCGGCGCTGCGGGCGCAGCGGCATCCTGCGGCCCGAGATCGCACTCGGGCTCTGGCAGAACTTCGGCGATGACCGGCCCCTGGACATCCAGCGGGCGATCATCAGGCGTGCCTTCGACCTCGGCGTGACGCACTTCGACCTGGCCAACAACTACGGGCCCCCGTGGTTCGGCTACTGGCACGCTCAGCACACGAACGACCCCCACCCGTGGCGGGTGATCACCAGGCCCTCGCCCGCCAGCTTCCGCAGCGCGCGGGCGGCCGTGCTGGGCGCGGTGCCAGCTGCCTCTGCCAGCTCCCGTACGGGCGGCACGCGGGCTCCGGCAGGCAGGGCCGCTACAAGCGCCCGCAGGTAGGTCTCGGCCCGCTCAGAGGTGCCAGGCCAGCTCAGCCGCGCTGATACGAGGCGCAGCGCGCCCGAACGGCCGAAGCTCAGGCAGGATCAGCGACGATGGCGGCTCCAGGTCGTGCAGCCACCGCAGCAGCGAGGCCAGCTCGGCCACCGTCCCGTACTCCTGGCGTTCCGAGACCAGTTCCCAGAACGTCACCACCCGGCCGTCAGCCACCAGCGGCTGATCATCAGGCCCCGCGAGCCGGACGGACGGCAACGCCACCGACTCCAGCCAGCGCGCAACCGCCACCTCGGTCTCAATGTCGGGCAGGTAATCGATGGTCCGCGCGAGCCGTGCGACCAGCGGCGCCGAGCGCAACCGGTAGGCCGAGCGCAACCGGTAGATGGCGTTCTCACCCAGCCGCAGCAGCTCAGCGCCGCCAGAGTCCAGCCCCGCTGCGGCGCAGGCAATCTCCAGCGTTCTCCTGGTGCTGTCCGCCGAGAAACCACCACGGCCCGCAGGCTCCCCCGCTTCCTGGCCGCTATCAGTCGCTACCCGAACGACGCTACAGGGCCGGACCCGGTAAGCCGAGCGGTCAAGTGGCCAGGTTTCACGTCATCTCACCCACTCCGCTCGTTCAATGCCCTCCGAGCTGATCGCCTCTCCGATCCGCTTGGCGTCCCGGCCGACGAACACGACGCGCTCGCTGTCCGCTGCTTCCGCCATCGGCTCGAAGGTCATCAGAGGCACAAGCTGGCCAGCGCGGTAACCGGTCGCCGCTCAGCCTTGGGAGGCCCGCGCGGCGCGCGCCGGGCCGCAACCGCAGGACCCGCCAGATAACCCAGCTCACCCGGCATGCAGACCAGCCGCGAGGTTCACACGTGCACGCCCGGTCTGCTCCCGGTCCGCCATTGTCCGCGTCGGGCCAGCCTCGCCAAGCCCGTCCGTGACCGCAGGGCAACCGGTCACCGGGGAAAGCTGCACGCCGCACGTACACGCGAAGACGGCCTTGACAAGCCCCGGCCCGAAAGTCGCGGCGTTCGCACCTATCGGGAGCAGGGGGGGCACGGCACAACCCTCAGCACCCAGGGGCTCACACTCCACGACGACACGTCGGACAAGGGATGGAGACTTCAACTGGCCACCAGCGGAGACTCTTACATGGCCACGAACACCATTGTCTCCCGAAACATGACATAGCCTCCAAGAGCAGGCATCATTCGCCCTCCGCCGACCAGCCGCCCTCGAACGCATAGAAGGGCACATGGACAAGAGGAGGAGACTGTGCGTTACGTAGAGTTCGGGAGCTGGCGACTGTCCAAGGTGGGCCTAGGCACTTCCCAGTTCGCCAACCCTGGCTGGGGCTACGGGCCGGGCTACCGGCCGCATGACCTGGTGCGGCGAGCCCTCGCCCTGGGCATCACCCACTTCGACACCTCCGACTTCTACGGTGCGGGGCACAGCGAACGGATTCTCGGAGCCGTCCTCGGGGACGTCGAGGGGGTGCTGGTTGCGACGAAGCTCTTCAACGTAGCTCCGAGTGCCTGCCTCGTGATGGCACGGGCCCGCGCCAGCGTCGAACGCCTGGGGGGCCCGCTGGGCCTGTGCTACCTCGATTGGGCCAACCCCTTCATCAATGACCGGTCTCTCATGGCCGGGATGCGTCGGCTGCGGGCGGAGGGGCTGGTCGCTGAGGTCGGGGTGAGCAGCTATGATCTGGCCCGCTGGCAGGCGGCTGAGCGACACCTGGGTGCCCCGGTGCTGGTCAACCAGGCGTGCTACAACCTCCTTCACCGGGACCCGGAGGAGGCCCTCCTGCCTTGGGCCGCCGCCGAGGGGCGCCTGGTAGTGGCCGCCATGCCCTTCGCCACCGGCTTCCTCTCGGGGGCTTACCATCGGGGCAAGCGCGTTACGGGACCCTGGCGAATCCCCGACCCCCTGTACTCCTCCGACCACCTGAGGCAGACGGCCGGGCTGGTGGAGACGTTGGGTGGAGTGGCAAGGGCTCATGACGCCACCGTGGCCCAGGTGGCCCTGGCCTACGTTTTGCGCCACCCGAACGTGGTTGCCATTCCTGGTGCCGCCACTGCTGGCCAGCTGGCCGAGAACGCCGCAGCGGCTGACCTTGAGCTGAATGAGGACGAGCGCCAGCGGCTGGCTGAGGCTGCAAGCCGGTGCCCGGCACCTAGAGGGGACGCCTGGCCGAAGCTCCATGCCGCTAAGCACTGGGTCAGGGGGGCAAGGCTGCTGGCGGCCATGGTAAGGGAGGACCGCCGGGTGAAAGCTCTCGAGGACCGGCTGGTGTGACGACCAAGGATCGTCGCTCCCGCCCAGGTCAGGGCCAACGTGAAGACCTCACCACCGTAGCCGCAGGTCAGGGTCACTCTTTCGGTTGTGAGAGGTGGCCCTTTCGGCTTCCCAGGGCTCGCGTCTCACATCGCACAGTTTTAGGCGATCTTGTGGATGCGGGCGAGCGCCGCCAGGAAGCTCCCACCTAGGCCAGGCCAAAGGACTGGACGAACCAGACGGCCTCAAGCATGGCTGAGCTAGTCTTCAAATCCGTGGGTTCTGGGTTTGAGCGCCTGGCGCCCCTCGAATTGTCGGCCTTCGGCCGCCTGACCGGGCTGCAATGGCCGTAAGCGCGACTTCAGAGGCTGAACTTGACTAGATCACCTGCAATGACAGCTACGTCGGTGTAGCGGCCTTCAGCGATAGCGACCATGAACTCCTCCGCGGCGTCCTGGTCGAATCCGGGGTCGAGCGGATGCCCGTTGACGGTCAGAAACGTGAACACCGCGACCCAGGCTGTTCGCTTGTTACCGTCAACCCAGCCATGGTTGCAGGCGAGGGATTGCAAGAGCGCGGCAGCTTTCTCCCAGATGGTGCCGCAGGCGTCTCCGGCCCGCCCAGTTCGGCTGACCGCGCTGTGAGCAGCGGGCCCAGCCGGACGGCGTGCAGAACGTCGTCGGCCTGCCCGGCCCGGCGGCGCTGAGCCGGGCCGCCACAAGCGGGCATGATTAACGGCAGCCGAACGCGCCGTGAACGGGAAGACCCGACGATGTCAGTTCCGCGGCGGGCCGGGCCGGCCCGCTGGCCAGTCCTGCGGGGCGTGCTGCCGGTCCGCCGGTCACAGCTCGCGCCGGATATGCTGGCCGGCCTGACGCTGGCCGCGCTCGGCATCCCCGAGGTCCTCGCCTACGCGAAGGTCGCCGGAATGCCGGTGGTGACCGGGCTGTACACGATGCTGCTGCCGATGGCCGCGTTCGCCATCCTGGGCTCCTCGCGTCATCTGGTCGTCGCCGCGGACTCCGCGACCGCGGCCATACTCGCCGCGTCCCTCGCCGGGCTGGCGGCCCCCGGCTCGCCGGATTACGTCCGGCTGGCCGGGCTCGCGGCCCTGGTCACCGGCGGCCTGCTGCTGCTCGCGCGAGTGGCCAGGCTGGGGTTCCTGGCGAATTTCCTGTCCCGCACCGTCCTGCTCGGCTTCCTCGCCGGCGTCGGCATCCAGGTGGCGGTCGGGCAGCTGCCCGACATGCTGGGCGTCCCCCCAGCCGGCAGCCGGACCGTGATCATATTCGCGCACGTGCTGACCGAGCTCCCCGAGGCGCATCCCGTCACGGTCGCAATATCGGGCGCGGTGATCCTGGTCGTGCTCGGCGCCCGGCGGATCACCCGCCGGGTTCCCGGCGCGCTGATCGCGGTCATCGGCGCGATCATCGTGAGCCGCGCGGTCGATCTGGCCGGCCGCGGCGTGACGGTGCTCGGGCCAGTGCCGCGCGGGCTGCCGCACCTCGCGGTGCCTGCCCTCGGCTCGCACGGCGCCGACCTGCACAGTGCCAGGCTGCTGCTTGGCACCGCCGCCTCGATGTTCGTCGTCATCCTCGCGCAGAGCGCCGCGACATCGCGCGCCTACGCCGTCACGTACGAGGAAACCGACAGCGAGGACACCGACCTGGTGGGCCTGGGTGCCGCCAACATCGCCGCGGCGCTCTCCGGCACCTTCGTCGTTAACGGCAGCCCCACCAAGACCCAGATGGTCGACAGCGCGGGCGGCCGCAGCCAGCTTGCCCAGCTCGCCACCAGCGCCGTCGTCCTGCTCGTCCTGCTCCTGGTCACCGGGCCGCTCGCCTACCTGCCGATCGCCGCCCTGTCGGCGGTGGTCTTCCTCATCGCCGCCGAGCTCGTCGACGTGCCGGGGCTGCGGCGGATCCTGTCCGTCCGGCGGGACGAGTTCGCCGTCGCGGTGCTGGCCGCTGCGGCGGTCGTGATCCTCGGCGTCCAGGACGGCATCGTGCTTGCCGTGGTCGCCTCGGTCATCGACCATCTGCGGCACAGCTACCGCCCGCGAAGCAGCGTGCTGATCAAGTCGCCAGCCGGGCACTGGCAGCCGACCCCGGTGTCGCCCGGCGCCCGGACCGAGGAGGGACTGGTGGTCTACCGGTTCGGCACCAGCCTCTACTACGCCAACGCCGCACGGCTCATCGAGGACATGACGGCTATCACCGAGCTGGGCAGCCCGTTGCGCTGGATGGTTTTCGACGGCGCCGCCGTCGGCGACGTTGACTATACGGCGGCGTCGGTGCTCGGCAAGGTCGTCGCGCAGCTCGCCGAACGGCACATCCGGTTCGTGATCACGAGTGTGGTCCAGCCGGTGCGGATCCAGCTCGACCGCTACGGGATCAGCGCCGCGGCAGGCCCCGGCGCTTACTACGACACGCCGGGTGAGGCGCTTGAAGCTTTCCGGGCCGCCTCCGCGGGCCCGTCAGGCCGGGCCTGACGGGCGGCCGCCAGCAGGGTCGCCCGCAGATCCGCCTGCCCGGCCGCACGGCGGTGACGTACCATCCAGAGCAATGCAAATGCCGTCTAACGGAGGTGGCGCCCTATGTGCAAGCGGCTCGGGCTCCTGCGATGACGACCGCCCGGCCATTACCCGGGCACGATTCCCTTTCCCGCCCCAGGCCGGATCTTCCCCCCCGGGGAAGACCTGCTGCCGCAGATCAAGCACATCGTAGTGCTGATGATGGAAAACCATTCGTACGACAACTACCTGGGCATGCTCACCGGGCGTGGCGACGGCTTCAGCCGCGCCGCTGACGGCGCGCCTGATGCAGTCAACTCCCGCCTCGACGGCACTGCCGTGCCGCTGCGGCGCGCGGCCGGGCCCGTGCAAGTCAAGGACGCCCCGACGCAGAGCTGGCATGCGAGCCACATCCAGTGGGATGGGGGCAGCTGCGGCGGGTTCGTCCGCAGCATCGAGCAGCTCGAGCCGGCCGGCGACCCTGCCGTGCCGATGACGTACTGGTCACAGGACGACCTGCCCTTCTACTACGGCCTGGCTGAGACCTTCCCGCTGGCTGACCGCTGGTTCTGCTCGTGCCTCGGGCCGACATTCCCCAACCGCCGTTTCCTCATCGCCGGCACGGCGCACGGACTGGTCGACGACCTGCCGTTCTGCATGGTGGACTATCCGCCGGCTGGCACGATCTTTGACGCGCTTGACGCGCGAGGGATCAGCTGGATCAACTACCACGGCGTTACCCCGGCAAGGATCCTCGCCAAGCGGATCCTCGGCAGGCCGGGGCTGACCGCGGCCAGGCACCTCGCCTCGCTGCTGCGCTGGCTGCCGCCCGCGGTGAAGACGATGGAAGGCAACAAGACGTTCACCGCCGACCTCTACCCGGTCGGGCTGCGGCGCTGCCTGCGGCACGTCAAGCCGAGCCCGGACTTCTTTGCCGCGGCGGCGGGCGGGACACTGCCGGCCTTCAGCCTCGTCGACCCCAACTTCGACGACTTCTCGGAGGAGAATCCGCAGGACATCCGCCGCGGGGAGAGCTTCGCAGCCGAGGTCATCCGCGCCGTCATGACCGGCGCGGGCTGGCCGGACACCGTGCTCATCTGGCTCTACGACGAGCACGGCGGCTACTACGACCACGTGTCGCCGCCCCCCGCGGTGCCGCCCGATGACATCGACGGCCACAGCGTGCTCAGCATGCCGGCCTGGCTCCAGGCGTGCCTGCGCCCGCTGTTCGGCCGCTACATCGCCGAGATCCAGGGGGCCGATGCCGGCCCCTGGCAGTACGACAGGTACGGCTTCCGCGTCCCTGCCGTCATCGTGTCTCCCTATGCGCGGCCCGATTACGTGTGCAGCGAGATATTCGACCACACGTCCGTGCTCAAGCTGGTCGAGCAGAAATGGAACCTGCCCCCGCTGACACGCAGGGACGCCGCCGCGGCCAGTCCGCTAGCCGCCCTCGACCTGGACAGCCCGCCCGCCTTCCTGACTCCGCCGCAGCTTCCGGCACCGAGCATCGCGTGGAACTCATGGTAGCGCTGTCACGAAACAGCACGGCCGAGCCAGCACGGCGGATCAGCACGGCGGAATCACATCGACGGCCGGCAGCAGCCGGCCCGGTAGGAACAACCCAGCGCTCGGCACGTCGTGCGCGGCCGCCCTGCGGGCGCTCAGGGCCGGCCGCGGTTTGGGGGTAGCGGGACCCATGAGCGAGTCTGTTGGCTATGGCGGGTTCGGGGCGGTGACCCGCGACCGGACTCGTGCCTTGCTCGGCCAGACGATGGGATACGTCGCCATCGCGGCAGGCTTCTTCGCGCTCGGCGCGTACCTGGGCCGCAGCCTGTCCTACCACCTGGCCATCGTCTGGTTCATCGCCGCCCTGGCCTGCCTGATCAGCATGAATTTCACGGTGCGGCGGTCCGCTTCGCTGACCACGGGCCTGCTGCTCGCTGTCGGCCTGCTGCTCGGGCTGGCGGCAGCGCCGATGATCGTCCATTACGCGAGCGCCAGCCCGCAGATTCTCTGGCAGGCCGGCGGCGCCACCGCACTGTTTATCGGCGGCTTCGGGGCGGCGGGCTACGCGACCAGGCGGGATCTGTCCGGGATCGCCCGGCTGTGCTTCTGGGCGCTCGTCGCCCTTATCGCGTTCGGGATCGTGATGATCTTCGTTCGGATCCCGCACGGCTCGCTCATCTACTCGGTGCTCGGCCTGGTGATCTTCGCCGGCCTGACCATGTTCGATTTCCAGCGGCTGCGGCGCTCGAGGAATCTTGATTCCGCTCCGCTCATCGCCGCGTCGATCTTCCTCGATGTATTGAATGTCTTCCTGTTCTTTCTGCGGATCTTCGCCAGGGAGAACTGAGAGCGACCCGCGATGGGGCCATGGCACCAGGTGACCGGGCGATGGGGCGAATCACCAGGATGTGCCCGCTTCGGGACGACCGGCCGTGCCGTCAGCCCTGACGGGGCAGCGGGCCCTGTCCGCCGGGCTCCCGGCTGGCCCACTCGGCGACGAGCTTGTCCAGGACGGGTGCGAGACTGCGCAGTTCCTCGAGGTGCGCGGGAGCCAGCTGGGCGAGGCGCTTTTCGCCGTCGGCGCTGAGCCGGATCCGCGTGACCCGGCCGTCGTCGTCGTCACCCCATCGCTCGACCAGCCCGGCGGCTTCGGCGCGGTCGATGAGCTCGACTGTGCTGTGGTGGCGCAGCAGCAGGCAGTCGGCAAGCTCGCTGACGGCAGGGCCCTGTCGTCCGGGATGGCCCTTGATCGCCAGGAGGAGCTGGTGCTGTGCGGGGGTAAGGCCGGCAGCGCGTGCCCGGTTCTGGCTCCAGTGCTGGAAACGCCGCAGGCCGGTGCGGAACGCGAGCAGGTTCTCGTAATCCTCGCGGGTCAGCTGGGGCACCTCTGCACCGCCCAGGGTCGCTAGGTCCTGCCGTGGCCCGGCGCCGGCGGCCTTGCTGAGCAGCATAGGCTCCGCCAGGAAGGTGCTGCCGGCACCGGCTGCCGATGCGCCGGGACTGCCCGGGTGCAGCATGGGCTCCGGCACAGCCCGCTGCCCCGCCCGCCTGCTGATCGGCTCGCGAGCCACCGCCAGGCACCACCCGGCCATGAAACCACCCGCCTCATTTATATCGTGCTACGATGAACGAGTTCAATCCCGGACCAGGCGAAATCCCCGATGCGGCGCGGACACCGGGGGACGCCGGTCTAGTTCTGGCTGCGGGGTGGTTCTCGCGATGCATCCGTACAAGTTCAAGGCACTGGTCACCCTCGGACAGCCGCGGGATGAGAGCCTGGCCGAGGTGCGGCCCGGCCTGCCGCGCCGCATGGTCGTGCGCGGCCAGCACCAGCAGACCCACTCCAGCAAGTTCTTCAGCGCCCTCGTCATGAACAACGGCGAGGGACCGCCGTCGCAACCCGACGGCTCCGTCATGCTGACCGTTGCCCTCGCCGGTGACGACGCCCGCGAGTACTTTGACATTGGCGCGAGTTTCAGTCTGTGGCTGGGCAATGACATCGGCCGCGGAGTCGTGACGCGCCGGATGTTTGTCTAGCG
>DATJZH010000049.1:0-10542 GCA_035499215.1 Streptosporangiaceae bacterium
CCGGACGGCCCCTTCAGCCAGAGCTCGTAGCGCTCAGCGGCCGGAAGCGCCCGCAACCCCGCGGCCGTGAAGACAAGCTCGCGCTCGGCGTGCGACATCACCACGGTTGCGCTGCCCCCGGTGGTGATGCGCGCGGTCAGCGTCGCGGCGTCAGCGGCGCCCAGCACCCTGGCGACGGCGTCAATGTGCCGCTGCGCCTGATCCAGCCGGCGCTGAGCACCATGCATGGCCATCGCAAGGACCACGGCCACCGCCACGAGCGCGGCGCCGGCCAGGGCGGCCAGCCTGCGGACCGGGATCCGCCGCCTGCCCCGCGCGGCTGCAGCCTGGCCCGGATCCGTACCCGCCGCGTCAGGACCGAGGCCGGCCAGCAAGAATCCGGCGCGCCAGCGGCGCCGCCAGCGCGCCGGAGCGCCTGGCGTCGGCGCACCGGTCTCGCCGGTGACCGGCGGAAGCTGTCTGGTCCGCGCGGCTGCCTGCAGCGCTCTGGCCTTGAGCTCGGGGCGCGGCACGAGGGCGGCCGCCACCGCGAGCCGGGCCGTCGCCTCCCGCAGTTCCCTGACCTCCTCGCGGCATGCGCTGCAGCAGGCCAGATGCTGCTCGAAGCTAGCCCGCGCGGTGTCGGATACCGCATCCATCGCATAGGCGCCGGCCAGGGTGTGCGCGGCTGACTCGCCGGCTTTCATCAAGCCACCCCCAGGCAGTCGCGGAGCCTGATCAGCCCGTCTCGCATCCGGGTCTTGACCGTGCCGGCCGGCAGGCCGAGCAGCTCCGCCACCTGCTCGTAGGTGTATCCGTGGTAGTAGGCCAGCGTGACGGACTCGCGCTGCAGCTGCGTCAGGGCGCTCATGCACCGCCGTACCCGCTCGCGGTCCAGGCTCGCCTCGACGGCCTCTATCACGTCGTCGTAGGCGATCTCGGCTGAGGCGGCCCGCAGCTCCCGCTGAGCGGCCTTCTGCTCGGACCTCACCCGGTCCACCGCGCGCCGGTGCGCGAGCATCATGATCCACGCCGTCGCGCTGCCGAGCCGCGGATCAAATCGTGCTGCCGATCGCCATACCTCGAGCAGTACCTCCTGCATGACCTCCTCGGACTGGGCCAGATCCCGCACCACCCGGCGGACGGCCCCCAGCACCTGGCCAGCTGCCTGGTCATAGACGGCATCAAAGGCGCGCTGATCGCCACGGGCCACCTCGCCGAGCAGATCCTCGAGCCGCCGGGCGCCATCCCGGCGGCCTGCGGCCCGCGGCGCACTGGCGCGGCCGGGTCCGGGCTGGCGATCGGGCATCCTCACATTGTGTATTCGTCGCCGCCGTCTGCGCAGCTTGGCACGCGGCGGAGGCAAACAGGCGGGGACCGCCGCGCCGCGCCAATACTGCGGGCTGCCGGTGACGAATTACCAGCGTGACGACTGACAACCGATCAGCGGCCGGGCCCGGCCGCGGCGTGATCGCCGGCATCCTGGCCGGCGCCGTAGCGCTGGGCGTGGGCCAGCTGGTCGCCGGGTTCACCGGTTCCGACGGCTCTCCGGTGGTCGCGGTCGGCCAGATGTCGATCGACTTCACCCCGCCCGCCGTCAAGAACTTTGCCATCCGCGCCTTCGGCTCGCATGACAAGCTCGTGCTGGTCAGCGGCATACTCGCGGTCCTCGCCGGGTTCGCTGCGGTCATCGGCGTGCTGGCGGTCCGGCATCTGCGCCGCGGACTGGCCGGGCTCGGGATCTTCGCGCTGGTCGGCGTGATCGCCTCGGCGAGCCGTCCGAACGCCGGGATAGCCGATGTGCTGCCGACGCTCGCCGGCGCCGCGGCGGCGGCAGCGGCGCTGATCCTCCTTGTCCGGGCGGCCGGGCCGCACGCGGCGCGACCCGCCCGGCCCCCGAGTCCGTCAGCCACGGCGCCCAGCCTGGCTGGCGGCAGCGTCGCGCCCGGATCCGACCGGCTGTCACCAGCTGGCCAGCCGCCCCGCAGGAGCTTCCTCGCGACCAGTGCCGGGGTGGCCGGAACCGCGGCCGTCGCGGGACTGGGCGGCCGCTACCTGACCGAGCGCCTGACCGTCACGTCCGCCCAGCAGGCCCTGCGGATTCCCGCCGCGGCCAGGCCGGCCCCGCCGTTGCCGGCCGGCGCCGACCTCAAGATCCCCGGCCTCAGCTCCTTCATCACCCCGAACTCAGCTTTCTACCGGGTGGACACCGCCATCGTGCTGCCGGAAATCGCGCCGTCCAGCTGGCAGCTGCGGATCCACGGCATGGTGCAGCGGGATATCGTTCTCAGCTTTGGCCAGCTGATCCGCCGTCCGCTGCTGGCGGACTACATCACGCTTACCTGCGTCTCCAATCCCGTCAGCGGTCCCTACGTCGGCAATGCGCTGTGGCTCGGGACGAGCCTGCGCAGCCTGCTGCGGGAAGCGGGTATCCGGGCTGGCGCGGATCAGCTGCTGTGCACCTCCGCCGATGGATTCACCTCCGGGTCGCCCGTGCAGACCGTCATGGACGGCCGCGACGCGATGCTCGCCGTCGCCATGAACGGCAAGGCCCTGCCGGTCGAGCACGGCTTCCCGGTCCGGATGGTCGTGCCAGGCCTCTACGGATATGTCTCGGCGTGCAAGTGGATCACCGACATCAAGGTCACCACGTACGCCGCGAACAGCGCGTACTGGTCGCAGCGCGGCTGGTCGCAGCAGGCGCCGATCAAGACCGAGTCCCGGATCGACGTGCCGAACGGCGTGTCGGCGGTCAAGCCCGGCAGGACGCCCGTGGCCGGCGTGGCGTGGGCACAGCACAAGGGGATCGACGCTGTGGAGGTGCGGGTCGACAGCGGCCCGTGGCACCGGGCCCGGCTGGCGGCGGTTCCCGACATCGACACCTGGCGCCAGTGGGTATGGGACTGGGACGCGACGCCGGGCAGCCATGTCATCCAGGCGCGCGCCACCGACGCGACCGGATATACCCAGACCGGCGTGCAGGCTGCGCCCGAACCCAACGGAGCGAGCGGCTACCCGTCGGTGTCGGTGACCGTCAGCAGCTAGCGCACCGCAGGCCGCCGGGTCAGAGCAGCTGATCGCGGACCTGCCCGTACATGTAGGCGCCAAGCCAGCGGCCCATCTCGTCGAAGAACCTGCGGCGGTCGGCGGCCACCCGGCCCCCGTCGGCCGTCTGGGCCCTGCTCGCCGGCTCCGCCCCCGCCGCCGGACCCACGGCCAGGTGCAGCCAGGTCACGTGCGCCCCGAAGCCAGCACATTTGCGGCCGGCCCGCCGCGGCACGTCACCGGAACTCGCATCCCTGGCCGGCCAGTCGCCGGGGCTGCCCGGGCCGGTCACGATGAGCACGGGACAGGCAATGTCGAGCGGCCGCCGCTGACGGCGGCGGAATGCGGGGCTGGCCAGGATCAGCGCGTCGGCAGGTTTCTTATCCCGCCTCGCGTCGCACCACAGGGCTGCGGTGACGGCACCCGCGCCGTGCGCGCTGACGATCAGCGAGCCGACGCCGTCGACTTCGCGCAGGTACACGCTGGCCAAGTCAAGCCCGGCGAAGCACGCAGCCAGCGCCTTGCGATTCTGGCGTCCGCGCCGCGGCCGCTTCGATTCGTCCGCCTGATCCTTGTGACCAGGCGGACGCAGATCCGCGACGTAGAAATGGAAGCCGCGGGCGGTGTACCAGCTGGCCAGATCCTCGGGCACGAACGAGTCACCGAGGCAGTGCGGGTAGAGAACCGCACGACGGCTTGGCAGTGCGGAGGGACGCCGGAAGATCGCCGCCGACAGTCGCTGGTCAACCACGGGATCCGGCGGCAACTCAACAGCCTCATATCCGTCCATAGCGCCGTCATTTTCCGTGATCAGACCCATCAGCTCCCCCGTCCCCGCCCGTCTGCCTCCATGGCCGTACGGAGGCCCGTGCACATCCCGGCACCACGGACCGCAGTCCGCTGGCGCTCCGGCCGGGGCCGTTACCCCTCCAGCGCAGCTCACTGTGAGAACACCCGCCAGCCCGCGGAACCGCGGCCCGGTTCTCCTGCCGCCACTCGTCCGCGGTCGCCCCGCGGCGCCGCCGGCCTTGCGCTGGGCACAGCCGGTTCCGCGCCGTCCGCGGAACGTGACGGCAAGTCTCGCACCGTAACCGGATCGCCGCCCGGAAAACGCGCCAGGAACGACCCGTCGTCTCCGCGGTGCCGGGCTCATCAGGCGCCGGCCGCGCCCCCGGCTCATCAGGCGCCGGCCGCGCCCGGTCCGATGCCGGCCCGACGCCCCGGCCGCCCTGCCCTCCCGATAGCCGCGGAGGTGCCCCGAGCGGTACCCGTCATCAGCGGACTGAGCAGTCTTACTGCCTCGCCGGGGCGCGGGCACAAGAGCTTTACCCCGGGCTGTTTCGGAAATTCTCTCCCTGTCCACAGGACATGTCCCGCGTATCCCCCGCCACCAGCGAGTTTTCCACTGCCCTGTGCACAGCTTCGAGCTTGCCCGCCGCACTCTGAGCCGTCCTGCAGGCCACGCAGAAGGCACTCAGAACTGCCGGGGCAAGACTGAGACCAGCAGCTATGAAGGAGAGTGCCCTGTTGAACGCCCCACCACCCGCCCGGCAGCGAGATGTCCTGCGCGCCGTGGCAGCCCGCGAGCGGGCCAGGAGGCGGCTGCGCAACACCACGGGGAGCGTCGGCCTTGCCAGCGTAGTGGCGGGCGGCGTGCTGGCCCTCGTGCTGCCCGGCTCGACGCACGCGCACTCATCGGACGCCGGCCCGGCTGCGTCGGGCAGCTCAGCTCCAGCCGGCACCCAGCCCGGCCGGCCGGGCGGCACCAGCAGCGCAAGCGCAACTTCGGGCTCAGCCGCCGGATCCGCGTCGAAGTCGGGATCGGCGTCGAGTTCGAGCTCCTTGCGGTCGTCGTCTCCCCCGGCGGCCAGCTCCGGATCGAGCAGCGCAGTGTCTGGCGGCTCCTGATGGCGCGGGGCCAGGCGGCGCAGGCCGCCGTGCTGGCCGCGGCCGGTGCCGACTGGTTCGCGCTGGGCACGCAGGTGCGGCTGGTGGTGACCGACGGCAGGCTCCTGGCGGCGGCCCGCGAGGCGCTGGAGGCGGAACTGGCGGAGGTGGATGCTGCCTGCAGCCGGTTTCGCCCGGATTCCGAGCTCGCGGCGCTGAACGAGCCGCGCCGTGGCGACCATGCCGTGCCGGTCAGCCCGTTGCTCGCCGAGGCCATCGAGGTGGCGCTGCGAGCAGCGCGGCTGACAGGCGGCGACGTGGACCCGACTGTGGGCGCGGCCATGAACGTGGCCGGCTATGACCGGGATTTCGCCCTCGTGCCGCCGACGGGACCGCGGCTGAGCCTGACGGTCCGGGCGGTGCCCGGCTGGCGACAGGTACGGCTCGACCGCACCGCCGGGCTGCTCGCCTTGCCCGCGGGCGTACAGCTCGATGTCGGCGCGACGGCCAAGGCCTGGGCTGCTGACCGTGCTGCCGGCCGCATGGCGGCCCGCTTCGGCTGCGGCGTACTGGTGAGCCTCGGCGGCGACATCGCGGTGGCAGGCGATGTGCCGCCGGGCGGCTGGCGGATTCGCGTGCAGGATGTCTGCGGGCGTCCCGAGGATCCGCCCGCGGGCCCGAGCGCGGTGGTATCGATCAGCGCTGGCGGTCTCGCCACCTCCAGCACTACCGCCCGGCGCTGGCGGCGCGGCCGCGACATCCTGCACCACATCCTCGACCCCCGCACCGGGCTGCCCGCCCAGCTGGTGTGGCGCACCGTCTCAGTCACGGCGGCAAGCTGCACCGACGCGAATGCTGCCAGCACCGCGGCGATCATCAAGGGCCATGCGGCGCCGGCCTGGCTGAACGGGCTCGGGCTGGCCGCGCGGCTTGTCGACGCCGCCGGCGACGTGCACACCGTGGCCGGATGGCCGCTTGACGGCCAGTCGTAGAGCCGAAGCGGCCTGGCATTGGCAGAGATCCGTCATGAGAATTGACTTGCCCGCGCCCCCTCCGCCGGCACCATCACCAGGGCGCTCACCGCTGCGGATCTCACCAGCCGACGAGCTCCGGGGCCGGGCGTCCCGCTGAGCCAGCTCCCGCATGTGATTCACCGGCGGGCGGCAGGCAAAAACCGGCCGCCCCCCGGCCCGCAGCCTGACGACCGTCCCGCGCCAGACGCGGCTGCTCCGGGAGGAGCGGGGCGGTGCTGGGCGGCCCGGCCGGCGCCAGTACAGGCCCGGGACAGGAGCTGGCCCGTTCAGAGCCGACTCAGAGATGGCCTAGAGGTCCGGCTGCGGCCGCCGCCCGATGATGAAGGCCATAGGGCCTCGACCGCATCGTCCGCCGATCGCGGCAGGCGCTCCGAACGTGCCTACCGGGAGCTGAGATGAACGGCATAACGTCCAGCACGGCGCTCTGGTACGCCAGCCGTGCTACCGGCGTGGTCGCGCTGCTGCTGCTGACGGCGGTCATGGTCCTGGGGATCCTGGTCAACCGCCAGGGCCGGCTGCCCGGCCTGCCCCGGTTCGCCGGCGTGAGCCTGCACCGCAGCGTATCCCTGCTTTCGGTAACCTTCGTCGGCGTGCACGTCGCCACGGCGATCGCCGACCCCTACGTGAGCATCCGGGCGGTAGCAGCAATCGTCCCGTTCGCCTCGTCGTACAAGCCATTCTGGCTCGGCCTCGGCGCGCTGGCCCTCGATGTGATGATCGCCCTGATCGTGACAAGCCTGCTGCGGGCCCGGATCGGGCGCCGCACCTGGCGCGGCGTGCACTGGCTGGCCTACGCCAGCTGGCCGGCCGCGTTCGCGCACGGCATCACCAGCAGCACGGACCTGCGGCACGGGCGCTTGCTCGACCTGGCGATCGCGTGCTGCGCGGCTGTCGCCGCTGCGCTGGTATGGCGCTTGTCCGGGTCCATCCCGGCCCCGCCCCCCGCCAGCCGAGCCGGCCTCATGCTGACCGCCGCCGCGCCGCGCGGCCGGCAGGGCCGGGCCGAGCAGCCCGGCGCCGCCCGCTCCGCTGCGCCAGCCGCCCGTCACCTGAGCCAGAAAGCCGAGATCCGATGACAGCCGAGACCTGCACCCAGCCGCACGTTACCGAACCCCGGATCTCGGTGCCCGCCCCCGGTGAGCTGCCGCGGCTGCTGCCCGGGGGCCCGGGACCGGTCCACCTGCGAGCGCACCTGGCCGGCCTGGGTCCCCCGCCCTACCGGGGCGGCGCCGGACTGCTCATCGCATCCGCCGAGGCCGCCGGCCTCACCGGCCGGGGCGGCGCGGCGTTCCCCGCGCACCGCAAGATGGCCGCGGTAGCGCGGGCAGGCCGCCGGGCCGTCGTGGTCGGGAACGGGGCCGAGGGCGAGCCGGCCAGCAGCAAGGACGCTGTGCTGCTCTGGCAATCGCCGCACTTCGTCCTGGACGGGCTGCAGCTCGCCGGGGAAGCAGTCGGCGCCCGGTCAGCCGTGCTTTACCTGCACCGCCACGACGGGCTGCGGCAGCACCTGCAGGCGGCGCTGGCGCAGCGGGCCGCGGCCGGCATCGACCGGATCACAGCCGAGCTGATCGAGGCGCCCCCCAGGTTCCTGTCCGGCGAGGAGTCCGCGCTGGTCAGCCTTGCCAACGGCGGACCCGCCCGGCCGCGCTTCAAGCAGCCGCCCGTTTTCCAGAAGGGCATCGGCGGCCGGCCCACACTCGTGCAGAACGTCGAGACCCTCGCGCACCTGGCCCTGATCGCCCGGCTCGGCGCGCCGTGGTTCCGCTCCCTGGGAACAGCGCAGGAGCCGGGCAGCATGCTCTGCAGCGTCACCCGGGCAGACGGAAGCCGCAGCGTGCTCGAGGCGGCCCTGGGCACCCGGCTGGACCGGGTGCTCGCGCTCGGCGGCCGCGTGCAGGCGGTGCTGTGCGGCGGATATCACGGCGCGTGGCTCGCGGCCGCCACCGCCGCCCGTTTGTCCCTGCGCAATGCCGACCTGCAGCCCGCTGGCGCATCCGTCGGCGCCGGGGTGCTTGCCGCGCTGCCTGATGACCGGTGCGGCCTGGTCGAGACAGCCAGGGTGGCGCGTTACCTGGCGCTGGAATCTGCAGGTCAGTGCGGTCCGTGCCGGAACGGGCTGCCGCGTATCGCGGCCGCGCTGGCAGCCCTGGCTGAGCCGGGCGCCGACCCGCGGGTGCTCTCCGATCTGCGGCGCTGGGCAGGGCTCGTGGCGAGCCGCGGGGCGTGCCGCCACCCCGATGGCACTGTCCGGTTCGTGCGCAGCGCCCTGACCGTCTTCGCCACGGAGATCGATCGCCACATTCAGGGCGCCTGCACTGCCGCGAGCCGCGCGCCGTTCCTGCCGGTGCCCCGCGAGACGGAAATCGACGAGTCCGGCTGGAGATGACGACCGGATGAGCAAGCACATCCGGGTGAACCCGGTAGCGTGCTCGGGTCACGGCCTGTGCGCAGATCTGCTGCCAGAGCTCATCACGCTGGATGAGTGGGGATACCCGGTCCTCGACGAGCGGCCGGTCCCGCCCGGCCTGCAGCGGCACGCCCGGCGGGCGGTGACCGGCTGCCCCGCTCTCGCCCTTGTGCTGACCCGTGATCCGGACCGCGGGTGACCGCGGCAGCGGCCCTGTCTTCAGAAGGAACTCAGCGGATGCGCATACTGCTTCCGTAACAGCAGCGAGCAGAGTGAGAACGATGATGATGAGCGTCGCTGAACCAGCACAGGCCGGCCAGCGGGGACGCGAGCCCGTGCTCGGCCGGGCAGACGGGACGCCGATCAGGGTCCTGGTTGTCGACGACGAGCCCAGCCTGGCCGAGCTGCTGGCGAGCGTGCTGCGCTACGAGGGCTGGGACATCCGCACGGCAGGTGACGGCGCGAACGCGGTCCGGACGGCCCGTGACTTCCGCCCCGACGCCATCGTGCTTGACGTCATGCTGCCCGATTTCGATGGCCTTGAAGTGCTCCGGCGCGTGCGCGCGATCCTGCCGAATGTCTGCGTGCTGTTCCTGACCGCGCGGGACGCGGTGGAGGACCGGGTCAGCGGGATCACCGCCGGCGGCGACGACTATGTCACCAAGCCATTCAGCCTCGAGGAAGTTCTCGCCCGGCTCCGCGGTCTGCTGCGCCGGGCCGGAATCGCCAGGACCAGGGGCGGGACCGAGCTCATCGTGGGCGATCTGAGCATGGACGAGGATGCCAGGGAGGTCCGCCGCGGCGGCGACCTGATCGAGCTGACGGCGACCGAGTTCGAGCTGCTCCGGTTCCTGATGCGCAACCCGAGGCGGGTGCTGTCCAAGGCGCAGATCCTGGACCGGGTGTGGAACTACGACTTCGGCGGCCAGGCACACGTCGTCGAGCTGTACATCAGCTATCTGCGCAAGAAGATCGACGCCGACCGCGAGCCGCTGATTCACACGGTCCGCGGGGTCGGTTATGTCCTTAAGCCAGCCAGCTGACCATGCCAGGCAGCATGCCTGCGGACGGCACGGCAAGGGATCCGGGAGGCGAACGCGACGCCACCGGGAACGATGCGGCCGGACCTCGTTCGGGGCACACGCTGGGCCGGCCGGGCCGGTGGCTGGCAGGGCGGACGCTGCGCGGCAGGCTGATCGCCGGGCTGCTGGTCTTGCTTGCCCTGGCCTTCGCGACCGTCGGGACGGTCACCTACGTGCACTTGCGCTCGGTGCTGATCAGCCAGCTCGACCAGCAGGTGATAGCTGCCAGCCAGCGTTTCAGCAGTTGCATGGACCCGCCGGCCCCGCCCGGCCAGGGCGACGGCGGCGGCCACACCAGCGACGGCGACGGCGGCCCCGGCCACCACGGCGATCCCAGCCTGTGCGCTCAGCAGCAGGCCGCGGACACCTTCAGCGCAACGGTTGCCAGCGGCGCGGTGCATCATCCTTATCTGGCGGGCGACACGGGCGGCTGTCACCTTTCCGGGGCCGATGCCGCCGAGGTCGCGGAACTGCCGGCCAGCGGCACGCCGCGCACGGTGACGCTGTCCTCGCTTGGCAGCTACCGGCTGCTGGCGGCCAGCAGCCCTGACGGCGATGGCACATACGTCAGCGGCCTGCCGCTGACGTATGTGAGCAACACGCTCCGCCAGGTGGCCATCGCCGAGATCGCGGTCTTCTCCGCCGCCCTGATACTCGCGGGCATTATCGGCACCGGCTGGGTGCGGCTGTCGCTGCGGCCCCTGCGCCGGGTGGCTGCCACCGCCGCCAGGGTCACCGAGCTGCCGCTCGGCACCGGCGAGGTCGTCCTGCCGGACCGGGTCCCCGACACCAGCCCCAGGACGGAGGTCGGGCAGGTCGGTGCCGCGTTCAACCGGATGCTGGGCCATGTCGAGTCGGCGCTGGGACGGCGGGCCGCCAGCGAAGCGCGGCTGCGGCGCTTCGCCGCCGACGCCAGCCACGAACTGCGCACTCCGCTGGCGGCGATCCGCGGCTACGCCGAGCTCGCCCAACGCCATCCCGGCCCGGTCCCCGACGCTGTCGCGCACGCCCTGACCAGGGTCGAGTCCGAGTCAGCCCGGATGAGCGTGCTCGTGGACGAGCTGCTGCTGCTGGCCCAGCTCGATGCGGGCCGCCCGCTGGCCAGCGA
>DATJZH010000050.1:0-28466 GCA_035499215.1 Streptosporangiaceae bacterium
TCGTCGGCGGGCATCGGCGCAGCCTCGGGGCAGGGCTGCGCGCCGACAGCATCGAGTGCGTCGCGTGCCGCCCCCAGCTTCCGGCAGAGGAACAGGACCGGGCCGCCGGCGGCGAGCTCCACGGCCCGGCGCAGCGCCGCCTCAGGGCCGGCGGCCTCCTCGCAGACAATGTCGGGGCAGACCCGGCGGATGGCCGAGATGATCAGCTGCCGCATCTCGCCCAGCCTGCGTCCGCTCAGATCGCCGTCCTCGTAGACGACCACCCGGCCGAACCAGGCGGCGATCGACTCGGCGGTCGCGGCGAGCAGGTCATCGCGGCCGTCGCCGGGAAGCGTCACCGCGGCCGCGGGCGCGCCGGGCCAGACCTTGCTGATCATCTCGCCGGTCGCGTCGAGGGCGGCGGCGTTATGCCCGTAGTCGAGGATCACCGGGGTCCCGGCCGCCAGGTAGGTGTCGCCGCGACCAGGGTTGGCATCGGCCGTGAACGTGGCGAGCGCGCTCTTGATGTCCTTGACGTTGATCCCGCTCGCGCGGGCCGCGGCCGCGGCGGCGAGCGCGTTGGCCACGACGTGCGGGGCCTTCCCGCCGAAAGCACCCGGCACCTCGGCCAGGCCGATCAGCTGCCGCTCGCGCCCCGCCTCGATCTCGACCAGCTGGCCGCCGTGCACCCCGTAGCTGATGCCGCCCGCCATGGTGTGCTGCTTGAGCACCGGGCTGCCGGGGATCAGGCTGCACAATCTGATGACCGCCCCGTGGCCGCGCACCGCAGGCTGGCCGGCGAGGGCCGCCGTTGCCGGATCGTCCGCGTTCAGCACCACCGTGCCGCCGGTATGGATCTGCTCCAGCAGCGCCTTGACGTCGGTCAGCTCGTCCGGGTCGTCAATCCCGTCGGAGCCGGGGTGGCCGGCGGAGACATTGGTGATCACCGCGACGTCTGCCCGGTCATAACCGAGGCCGTGCCGGATGATTCCGCCGCGCGCGGTTTCCAGCACGGCGGCCTCCACTGTGGTGTCGTCTAGCACCATCTCGGCGGACCACGGACCGGATGCCTCGGCCGCGCAGAGCAGCCGTCCGCCGGAGTAGACCCCGTCGGTGGTGGACATGCCAACCCGCAGGCCCGCCTGGCGCAGGATGTGGCCGATCATGCGGACAGTGGTGGTCTTCCCGTTCGTCCCCGTGACGGCGATGACGGGGATACGGGAGGGCATCCCAGGCGGGTACACCTTGTCCACGATGACAGCGGCCACGTCCCGGGGCGCGCCGTCGGTCGGCGACAGGTGCATCCGCAGGCCCGGACAGGCGTTCAGCTCGAGCACCGCACCCTGCTGGGCGGGCCGGCCATCGCCGGTCAGCAGCGGGGCAGAAATATCGCCGAGGCGCATGTCGATCCCGCAGATGTCCAGGCCCGACACGGCGGCCGCGCGGCGGCACATCACGGCCACGTCGTCATGTACCGTGTCGCTGACGTCCCTGCTGGTCCCGTTTCCGGTGACCGCCGCCGGCCGCAGCTCGGCCGCCGCCGCGAGCTGCCCGTCGATGACCAGCACCCGGTAGTCGCTGCCGGGGACGAACTTCTCGACGATGACGGCCGGGCCAGCAGCGGCAGCGGCCTGCTCGTAGGCGCTGGCAGCCTGTCCCCGGGTGCGCAGCCCAACGGCGACGTTCGCGCCGTGATTGCCGGCGCGCGGCTTCACGACAATGGGCGCGCCGAGTTCGGCCAGCGCATCGGCCGCCTCCTGCGGGCTGCGGGCGATGACGCCCGCCGGCACCGGAATGCCCGCGCTGCGCAGGAGCTGCTTGGTGACTATCTTGTCGGCGGCGATATCCACGCCGATGGCGGACGACTGCTCGGTCAGCGCGGCGCAGACGAGGCGCCGGTGACGGCCGTAGCCCAGGCGCAGCATACTCAGGGCCCCGACCCGCCGCACCGGGATGCCCCGGCGGCGGGCGGCCGCGGCGATCGCGGCTGTGCTCACGCCCAGCCGCTCCTGTTCCACGACGTCGCCGATGCGGCGGACGTCGGCGCTGAAGTCGGGCCGTCTCTTGGCCACAAGGTCCTTGACAATGCGCATCGCGGTGATGACCAGTTCCGCCGGGACGACGGAGTCCGCGGGCTCATCCCGCGGGCATGCCATCATCACGTCGTAACGCCCGTCGGCGCCGGCCCACATCGTCCGGCCGAGGTGCACATCCCGCCCCGCCAGGGCGGACAGCTCCAGTGCGACATGCTCGGTGACATGGCCGAAATACGTGCCTTCGGTCATCGCATCGAGGAACCCGCCCGGCCGGCCGGCCGCGCATTGGTGGCTGGCCAGGCCCGGCAGTGCCATCGTCAGCCGCTCCGCGAAGCCGGGGTAGCGGGTGGTCTGCCTGCGGGTGAGCTCCTCCAGCTCAATCCGCGCGATGGTGACCGGCCCGCTGGCGAAGACGTTAGGGCCGCTCAGATGCCGCAGGTCGATGAACCGCACATCTGCTCCCTTGCTACTTCCCGACTGGCATGGATGAGTCCCGGTACCTTCCTCCTGCATCCATCAGCACCGGTCGTGCGTCGGCCCGATAACAAGGGCGCGGTTGCCAGCAGACTCCGCGTCGTCCACGTCCTCGCCCTCATCCCGGGGCCCGTTCCCCAAGGCCCTGAGGCGTAGCTACCCGGTGTAGCTGGGCGTTAATCTGCCATAACTATCTGTGACTGGGACGAGCTGGCGCTTCTCCGGGCCCGGGTGCGGGGCAGCTCCGCTTCGCCTTCTTCGTGCCAAGGCACAACTCGGGCCAGGACCCGGGCCAGTGCAACGCCGGCCGTTGCCGTTAGTGGGCGCCGCGCGGCTGACGCGCGGCCCTCCTGGGCCCCGACCGCGGCCTGGACAGCTCGTCGGGCAGTTGCAGCAGCGGGTTAGTCGCGCTGGCGACCACATCGGTCGCGATGTCGATCACCTTCTGGCCGCGGCTGCGTGCCGCGGCTCTGAGCTGCTCGAATGCCTGGCGCGGCTGGATGCGGTGCCGTTCGGCGAGGACGCCGATTGCCTGCTCCACCCGGATCCGCGCCGTCAGCGCGTACTGCAGCTGGCTGACCGTCGCCTTGAGCCTGTGCGCCTCGCTGGCGACGGTGCTGGCTGCCTCCGGGCCCGGTGTCGCGGGCGCCGGGGTGAGCGGGCTCTCGGTGGCGCTCACCCCGGCGGCGGCAGCCGCCGGTCCGGCCGGCGCTTGCCTGTCAGACCACGCCGAGTCGTCAGCGGGGCTCGCTGACACCGAGCCGTGAGCCGGTGCCGGGCCGGCTGAGCCGCCGGCGGATGCCGGCGAGCCGTCGTCGGCGGTCGCGATCGCTGCTGGGCCGTCAGCCGGTGCCCGGGCTGCCGGGCCGTCAGCGGCGGCCGGCGGTGGTGCGGCCGGCGGCGCCTGCGCGTCGGCGGGCATGTCCGCCGCCAGCAGGTCGGCCAGGACCATCGCGCAGGTGAGGTCGGGCACTTCCTCGCCGCCGACGCGCCAGCCATCCCTGGTGCGGCGAACCACCGCGTCCTCCGGCAGCGCGAACGCGGGCCCGGTTGCCTCGCCGACACCAGGATCGGCGGCTGGCAGAGCGCCGGGGACCGTCGTTTGGTCTCGGTTTTCCGACATCAGGTCACTGCCAGCGCGCGCAGCCGCTGCCTGACCGCCGCGGCCGAGGGGTTCGTCAGTGCGCTGCCGTCGGCGAACACGATGGTCGGCACCGTCTGGAACCCGCCGTTCACCGACATGAGGTAATCCGCCGCAGCTGGATCCTGCTCAATGTCCACCTCCGCGATCTCGATCCCGTCGCGTGCGAGCTGGCTCTTCAGCCGCCTGCAGAAGGCACACCACGGGGTGGTGTACATGATCAGCGGCGCTGGCATCGGCCGTCCCTCCTGATTCACAGTCCTTCGTGTTGACGTTACCAACACGTAATCTGGCTGCGCGCTTCCCGGCGCTGGCTTCCCAGCGGCCGTCAGTGGCATAAGGAAAGATAGCCGCCGAAAAGGAGGTGCCGGTGGACGCGCTCCAAGGCCCCGATGCCGTGCTGGCTTCGCTCGACCCGGAGCAGCGGGAGGTGGCTCTCGCCGCCCGCGGGCCCGTGTGCGTGCTCGCCGGGGCTGGGACCGGCAAGACCAGGGCGGTCGCGCACCGCATCGCCTACGCGGTGGCCACCGGGGTGGTCGACCCGGCCCGGGTGCTCGCGGTGACCTTCACCACCAGGGCCGCTGGCGAGCTGCGGGGACGGCTGCGCCAGCTGGGCTGCGCGGTTCCCGATGCGGGGGTAGGGCATGTGCAGGCACGCACCTTCCATGCTGCCGCGCTTCGCCAGCTCACCCACTTCTGGCCGTGCACGGTCGGCGGTCCCGCCCCGGCGGTCATTGACTCCAAGATCGGCCTGGTCGCCGAGGCGGCCAGGCGGATCCGGCTCTCGGCCGGCCTGCCGGAGCTCAAAGACGCAGCGGCCGAGATCGAGTGGGCGAAGGTCACTCAGCTCCGCCCTGATGACTACCCGCCGGCCAGCTCTCAGGCAGGCAGGACGCCGCCGTTCGCGGCCGACAAGCTGGCCAGGCTTTACGCGGGCTACGAGGCCCTGCGCCGGGAACGCAATCTGGTGGACTTCGAGTCCGTGCTGGAGCTTACCGCTGCCATTCTCGCTGAGCACCCGGCGGCGGCCCAGGAGGTCAGGGACCGCTACTGCTATTTCGTGGTAGACGAGTACCAGGACGTCAACCCGCTGCAGAAGCTGCTGCTCGAGATGTGGGCAGGCGACCGCGACGACATTTGCGTTGTAGGCGATCCGCGGCAGACCATTTACTCCTTTGCCGGCGCGACGCCGTCGTACCTGACCGGCTTCGCCGCGGAGTACACCGGCGCCACCGTGATCCGGCTCGTGCGCAGCTACCGGTCCACCCCGCAGCTCGTCGCGCTGGCGAACAGGCTTTGCCGAGCAGGCGCCCGGTCCGGTGGCGCGCCGCTGGTCGCGCAGCGGCCAGCGGGCCCGGTGCCTGAGTTCACTGAGTACGCCGACGAGCAGGCGGAGACGACGGCGGTCGCCCGGCAGGCGGCGGCGCTGATCCGCGCTGGCATGCCTGCCCGCGAGATCGCGGTGCTGGTCCGGACCAATGCCCAGACTCAGGGCCACGAGCAGGCGCTGGCGGATGCTGGCGTGCCGTTTCAGCTGCGCGGCGCGGAGCGGTTCTTCGACCGGACCGAGGTACGCCAGGCTGTCGTCCTGCTGCGGTCGGCCGCGCGGTCGGCGACGGTCGGCGAGGATCCGGCGTCGCAGGTCCGGCCGGTATTGGCGGGACTTGGCCTCAGCGGCGAAGTGCCCCCGGGCCGGGGCCTGGCGCGTGATCGGTGGGAGTCGCTGCAGGCGCTGGCCCAGCTTGCCGGCGACTATTTCGCCGCCGCGCCGCAGGCCACGCTCGCTGACCTCGCAGCGGAGCTGGAGCTGCGCACCGAGACCGGGCAGGCGCCGGCGATGGGCGGCGTGACGCTCGCATCCCTGCACGCGGCGAAGGGCCTGGAGTGGGACGCCGTGTTCCTGCCGGGGCTGACCGACGGGAGCATGCCGATCGTCTACGCGCAGACCGATGCGGCGGTCGATGAGGAGCGGCGGCTGCTGTACGTGGGCGTGACGAGGGCCAGGGAGCGGGTCCTGCTGTCCTGGGCGCTGGCACGGCTGCCCGGCGGTCGCCGGACCAGGAAGCCTTCGCGCTTCCTCGACGACGTTCGTCCCCGGCCGCTTCGCGAGGCAGCCGCGGCCGTCCGGCCGTAGCCAGCTCGCCGCTGTCCCGGTGCCGCGGCGGTCAAGCTTGGCCGGTACGGTGCCCCGTACTCGCGTTGCGCGCGGAAACGGCGGACGCGGCGGGGCGAGAGGGTGGGGCGGGACCATGAGCAATGCACTCGATGTCGTGGTGGACCTGCTCGATCTGGAGCAGATCGAGGTCAACATCTTCCGCGGGCGCAGCCCGCGCAGGCAGCGCATATTCGGCGGCGAGGTAGCTGGCCAGGCGCTGGTGGCCGCGGGGCGAACGGTCCCGGCCGATCGGCCGGTGCACTCCCTGCACTCCTATTTCATCCGGCCAGGTGATCCCCGGGTGCCGATTGTCTACCAGGTCGAACGAGTGCGAGATGGCAGGTCCTTCACGACCCGGCATGTGTCGGCCGTCCAGCACGGCCGGACGATCTTCACGCTGTCCGCCTCGTTTCACTGTGCCGAACCCGGAGTCGAGCACGCCGACCGGATGCCTGACGCCCCGCCGCCCGAGCAGGTCACGCCTACAGCCGACCGGCTGGAGAAGATCTTCGGCCCCTCGGTGCACAACTTCCTCCGCAACGGCCCGATCGACGTCCGGCACGTCGGCCCGCTGACTGTCGACGCGCAGCACGATCCCGCGCTTCGCGCTACCACGAACCTGGTCTGGCTCAGGGCGGACGGCGAGCTGCCCGATGACCCGCTGCTGCACGTGTGCATCATGACGTACGCCTCCGACCTGACCCTGCTGGACTCGGTGCTGCTCGCGCACGGACTGTCCTGGGCGGACGGGAGCACCAGGGGTGCCAGCCTGGACCACGCGATGTGGTTCCACGCGCCGTTCCGGGCCGACAGGTGGCTGCTGTACGCGCAGGAGTCACCGGTGGCCGGAAGGGCGCGGGGCCTGGCACGTGGCGAGGTGTTCACTCGCGAAGGCGAGCTGGTGGTGTCGGTGGTGCAGGAGGGGCTGGTCCGCACTGCTCGCTGAGCCGCACTTATGCCACGACGGCCGCATTAGGTCACAGCACGGGAAAGGCTAACGGCGGACGGCGAAAAAGGAGTTGCCCCGGCCTGCGGCCGCTGCGTAATGTGCTGGCATGGCCACGAGAAGATTGACGCTGGCTGGAAGGAGGTGCCCGCAATGCTGAACATGCTCTCGGATGTCGAGGCCACCGCCGAAGTGCGCGGCGGTTTCCTCGCGGGCGCCTGCCTGCCCGCGGACGTCGTGATCAGCACGGCCAGCGGCCACACGGGCCCCTCGCTTCTGGGCCGCCCGCGCGCCGCCCGGGCTGGCGCCGTCTTCGGCGGGGCCGTCGGCATCCGCCCGGATCAGGCGCTCGCGCAGCCTGGCGCCAGCAATCACTACGCGCAAACGACCCGTATCGCCGCGTTGAGCGGCGGCACTCAGGGTCCGCATCCGGCGAGGGATCCGGTTTAGGAAGACCGGCCCAATCCCTCAAGGCCGCGGACCCCGGAGACCGGGTCGGCGGCCTTCGTCATGCGAGGCCACCGTTTTGTCAGACGCGTGCGAGATCGTACGACGAGCGATGAGAGGGGATGACACCGATGCATTGGCCCGGCACCACCGCCGTACTGGAGCCCGCGGCGGGGTTGAAGGCGGGGTCCGCGGAAGCGGTAATCAGCCCGGAAGCGGCGGCCAGCACGGCCGCCGCGGCCAGCACGGAAGCGGCGGCCAGCACGGAAGCGGCAATCAGCAGAGACGGGCAGGCGCAGGCGCCCGGCCCGCTGACGATGGCCGGCGTGCCGAGCGGCCCTGGCCTGCCGTGCAGGGACGACCCGGAACTGTTTTTCGCAGAGGCACCGGACGACGTGGAATACGCAAAGTCGCTGTGCCGCGGCTGCCCGGCGCTGCTCGCCTGCCTGGCCGGGGCGATCGACCGCAAGGAGCCGTGGGGCGTCTGGGGCGGAGAGCTCTTCCTGCGCGGCGAGATTGTGCCGCGCAAGCGCCCGCGGGGCCGTCCGCGCAAGACCGATGTAGCGGCTTGACGGCCCGGCCAGGGCTGGCCACGCGCAGCTGGATGCAAGCCGGGATCCTTGACCAGGCCGCCGGGCACCGCATCGCCCGGCGCGTGAGCGAGTCAGGGCCTGCCGGCTCGAGGGACTGGGGCGGGTGAAACTGGCATACTCACCGGCCCCCAGCTCCGATGAGCGCTATTGACAGCCGGTCAAGCCGGCGGCCAGGCCGTTTCCGCTTTGTCACTCGCGGGCGCCCAGGTCGATCTTCAGGCCGAGACCGCGGGCGCACCCTTCGCGGACTGGCTCACCAGGGCGTCCCCCTCCCCAGCCAGGCCAGCAGCGCCATCCTCGGCCTCGGCGCCGGGCAGTCTCTGGCGGGCACTGCCGGGCCGGTCATCGCGGGCGCCGCCGGGCCTGCCGGGCCGGTCATCGCGGGCACTGCCGGGCCTGCCGGGCCGGTCATCGCGGGCACTGCCGGGCCGGTCATCGCGGGCACTGCCGGGCCGGCCGGAACTGTGGAGCGAAGTGCCGTCGGCGTCCTTGGCCGGGCCGCGGACGGCAGCGCCGGACGGGTCGGCGATGGCGTTACCGGGCCGGGCAACCGTGGCGGCCGCACCATAGCCGGGCATCCACTTGAGCACCTCGGCCCGGAACTGCCCTTCGCACTCAAGCTGGCACAGCACGCCGATCCCGGCCGTCGATACGCGGTGAATGAGCACATACGACGGCGGCAGGTTAAGACGGCGGCTGACGTTCGCCGGGCGCAAGTCGGTGACCCTGGCGGCCTCGTCCCGCATCCACTCGCGGCTGAACTTGAAGCGCTCCACCTTGGACGGCTCGGCCAGCGGGGCGAGGAATGCACGCAGGGAGTCCAGGTCGACGTCCACGCCGGGCCGCAGGAAGCCGTTATCGCGCAGCTCGCGCTCGACGTCCTCGATGGCGCCGTCGGTGTGCATCAGCCAGAGCAGCTTGCCGAACATGGGCGGGAATCCTTCCGGCAGCCGGTCGACGGCACCGAAGTCGAGCACGCCGAGTCGGCCATCCGCGAGCAGGCGAAAATTTCCCGGATGGGGGTCGGCGTGCAGCAGTCCGGCGCGGGCAGGACCGGAAAACAGGAAGCGGACGAGCAGCAAGCCGGCCCTGTCGCGCTCTTCCTGCGTGCCGTCGGTGATGATCCGCGACAGCGGCGTGCCGTCCATCCACTCGGTGACCAGCACATGGTCGGTCGCGGTAATGACGCGCGGGACGAAGATGTCGGCGTCGCCCGCGTAACTGTCGGCGAATGCCTCCTGGGCGGCGGCCTCAAGCCGGTAGTCAAGTTCCTCGGTGACCCGGGCCTTCAGCTCGTCCAGCACCGGGCCGACTTCCAGCCCTGGCATCAGCACGCCGAAAAGCCGTCCGAGTCGTCCGAGCTGGGTGAAGTCGCCGATCAGCGCCTGGCCGGCACCGGGATACTGAATCTTGACGGCGACCCGGCGGCCGTCGTGCCAGACGGCGCGGTGCACCTGGCCGATGGACGCGGCAGCCGCAGGCCGGTCATCGAAGTCGGCGAAATTCTCGCGCCAGGTCTCGCCGAGGTCGGCAGCGAGCACCTTGTGCACGGTGCCGGCCGGCAGCGGCGGCGCGGATTCCTGCAGCTTCGTCAGGGTAGCCCGGTACGGCCCGGCGATCTCGGGCGGCATGGCGGCCTCGAATACCGACAAAGCCTGCCCCAGCTTCAGCGCACCGCCCTTCAGCTCGCCAAGAACCCGGAAGATCTGCTCAGCCGTCCGCTGCTGGATCTCCTGCGCAACGATCTCCGCGGGCCGGCCGCCCAGCCGCTTGCCCAGACCCCAGGCTGTGCGGCCGGCGAGGCCTACCGGCAGCGAGGCCAGCTTGGCCGTCCGGGTTACAGCGCGGCGGGGAAGATCGCTCATGATCCCATTCTCGGCTCCGTCGGGGTATGGCTGGCGCACGTGCAGGCAGGATGGGGCAGCCACGTCCTGCGGCGCCACTGCCATCCGGGCAGCACGAGCTCCAGAGTGCCGTTGACCGCAGCGTACGCCTGCATTTCATGGTCGAGGAACGCCAGCGCCTGCGCGGCGCCCTGGGCCGAGACGGCTGCACTGAGGGCGGCATCGCAGGCGAGGGGATCGGGCTGCCGCCCGGCCAGCTGGGCGAGGATCAGCGGCCATGCCGGGTCATTGTCGGCCCTGGTGTGATCCAGGCAGCGCAGGCAGGCCGTGCGGCCCGGCAGAACGAGCGGGCCGACCAGGCCGATGGCCTCGGCCGCGGACGCCGCCAGGTGCGGAACGCGCTCGCGCATCAGCCTGGCGGCCAGCTCGGGCGGCTGGCGCTCGCTGAGTACCGCCAGGTCAGGCTGCGGCCGCCGGCTGTCCGGGAAAACGTCCAGGCTGGTCACCCGGCCAACTCCGGCGGCGGTCAGGATCTCGGCGATGGCAAGGCCGATTCGCGCCGTGCCGTAGATCTGCACGGACGCGGCGCGCCTGCGCGCGAGCACCTGCGCGCCGCCGTCGGCGTCCCCGCGCGCCAGTGAGGCGGTGGCGAGCTCGGCGGCGAGCGTCGAGCGCAGCGACGGCGGGAGGGCCCGCAAGGTGGCCGCAGGGAAGTCATCCAGCGCGCCGCCTGCCGCGAGCAGGGAGAGGACTCGCTCGACCGCGTCCGATGGCATGCCCCGGTCCCGGGCGGCCGCCATGACCTGCGCCCGGTCGCGGCTGCCGTCTAACAGGCTGATCAGCCAGGCGGCGCCGCCCATGCCGGTCAGCGCCACCGCGCGGCGCGAATCGATTCCGATCTGCAGCGTGTCGCGGTCACGCCAGACCGGCAGCAGGCCAGATTTCAGCGCTGGTCTCACGCGGCCAAGGGTGCCATCCAGGGCCGACAGTCCCCCGTCGGGACGCGAGCCTGGCCAGGGTCCCCGGGTACGAGCGCACATGGGCCCCGCGTCCGCGGGCCCGGCCGCCGCCCTTCCCCAGGAAGCGGTCATGGCCCGCGGCCCGGGGACTCCTGCCCTGCGAAGTTAGGGCCGCCAATCCCGCCCGGTCAATGCATCCCTGTGGATGCCGGTGTGCACATCCTGCGGATACTGCGGCGTGTCCCTGCGGATAACGGCGCAGCCGGCTGTGGAGTCAGCCCGGTGCTGGCGTGGTCACGCCATGCCCACCTGGGACACCGGTTGTCCACCCCCTGTGCAGGACAGATTCTGCGGGCTTAAGCCGGGCCGTCTTCGGCGGGCGGCTCGCTGGTGTCCTGCGCCTCGGCGTCGAGGTCGGAGATGTCCAGTTCCGGCCGGCCGCGCACGAAACCGTCCGGATGGTCGAAGTCGTCGGCCGTCGGCAGGAGGTCCGGGTGCGTCCATACGGCGTCCCGGCTCGCGATGCCGCGGGCGTCGGTCAGGCCGCGCCAGATCGCCGCTGCCTCACGCAGCCGCCGCGGCCGCAGTTCCAGGCCGACTAGCGTGGCGAAGGTGCGCTCGGCCGGCCCGCCCGTAGCGCGACGCCGCCTGATGGCCTCAGCCAGTGCCGCCGCCTGGGGCAGCCGGCCGGTGGCAGCATCCTCTACTACGGTGGCGACCCAGCCCTCGACCAGCGCGAGCATGGTCTCGAGCCGGGCCAGGGCGGCCTTCTGCTCCGCAGTGTCCTCCGGCTGGAACAGGGCAGCGCCGGAGAGTGCCTCGTTCAGTGCCTCTGGATTGGACGGATCGATCTGCGGCATCGCCGCACGGAGTGCCGCCGCGTCTACTTTGATGCCCCGCGCGTAGTCGTCAACCGCGCCGAGCAGGTGGGCCCGCAGCCACGGCACGTGCGCGAACAGCCGGTGATGGGCTGCCTCGCGGAGCGCGAGGAACAGCCTTACCTCGTCCAGGCCGACCGTCAGGCCCTCGCCGAAGGCAGCTACGCCACCCGGCAGCAGGGCGGCAGTGCCCGGCGGGCCCAGGGGCAGGCCCACGTCGGTCGAGCTCACCACCTCCTGGGCGAGCGCGCCCACGGCGGCGCCGGTCTGGCCGCCGACCATCATCCCGCCGATCCGGCGCATCATCTCACCGAGCCCGCCGAGGGCGCCAAGGCCGCTGGTCATGGCCGCCATCGTGGCGCGCATTTCCGGTGGCAGGTCGGCGGCGAGTTCCTCCGGATCGTCGCTCAGCATCCCGCTCATCGCCTCGACTGCGCGCGCGGCGATCGGGTCGCATAGCTTGGACCACACCGGGAGCGTCGCCTCGACCCACTCTGACCGGCTCCACGCCTGAACCGAGCGGGCCCCGGTGGGCAGCGCCGTGGCGTCTTCCAGCCAGAGGTCAGCCAGCCGGACGGCCTCGACCACCTTGCCGCGCTCAGCCTCCAGGATCGAGGGATCACCGCCCGCCGACACGGCCTGGCGCGCGACGTTCTTCGCCAGTTCCCAGTTGACCGGGCCGCCCTGCCAGGACATCAGGTCGGCGAACTGCCGCAGGGCGTCAGCGAACTGCTGCGGGTCGCCCAGTGGTCCGAGAGGTCCGCCAGCACCGCCGGGCGAACCGCCCTGGCCGCCGGATGAACCGCCGGACTCGTCGCCGGGCCTACCGGGCAGTCCGAAGCCGAAGGGAGGATCAGCCATCGCCGCGGCCTCTCAGGCAGGATGGAAGGGTCACGTTTGCCAAGTTATCCCAGGAGCAGCACACGGTGAGCAACCGAGATGCCAAGGTTCGCGCTGAGCGCAGCCGGGACCGGACCGCGGACGAGCCCGACGCACGCGGCCCTGGTCCGGTGGTTGCCGTGACCGGCGCCGCCCGCGGCCTGGGCCATCAGCTCGCCGCCAGGCTGGCAGCCTCGCAGCGAATCGGCAAGGTAGTCGCCATCGACGATCACCGGGGCGACGTGACCGGGGTGACGTGGCGCGTGGTCGACGTGCGGGACCCGGCACTGGGCGGCCGCCTGGCAGGCGTGGATGTCGTCGTGCACACCGACCTCGACCTGTCCCCGGACTCCGACTCCAAGATCCGGCGGGCGTTCAACGTCCGGGGCGCGCAGACGGTCCTGACCGCATCAGCCGCAGGCGGAGTAGGCCGGGTCGTGCTCGTCACGAGCGCGATGGTGTACGGCGCGCGGCCGGACAACCCGGTGCCGCTGGCGGAGACGGCAGCGCTGCGCGCCGACCCGGACGGGAGCGTGGTCGGGGACCTGCTGGAAATCGAGAATCTCGCCGAGCGATCGCCGCGCGCCCATCCGGGCATGGCCATCACGGTCGTACGCCCCGCCGCGCTCGTCGGCGAATCCGTGGACACCCTCGTTACCAGGCATTTCGAGGCCCCGAGGCTGCTGACGGTGAAGGGCTGCGCGCCGCGCTGGCAGTTCTGCCACCTCGACGATCTGGTCGGCGCGCTCGAGCTGGCCGCGGCCGGCGAGGTGACCGGCAGCTTTGCCGTCGGCTGTGACGGCTGGCTGGAGCAGGAGCAGCTCGAGGAGATAGCCGGCTTGCGCAAGATCGAGCTGCCCGCGGGGCTGACCTTCGGCACCGTGCAGCGGCTGCACCGTGCCGGGATCACTCCGGCGCCCGTGACCGACCTGCACTTCGTCGTGTACCCGTGGGTGGTTGACTGCCAGCAGCTGCGCGCGGCGGGGTGGCGCCCGGAATACGACAACGCGGCCGCGCTGCAGGCCCTGCTGGACGTGCGGACCGGCCGGCACGCCCTGGCCGGCCGCCGCCTGGACAAGAAGGATGCCACGATCACCGCGGCCGCGGGCACGGTGGCCGTCATCGGGACTGCCGCCATCGTCCGGCATGCGCGGCGGCGGCGCCGCGCGACCTGACCGCGGCGAGGTGAAACGGGCACCGGGTAGCTTGGGCACCGTGACGGTGATCAGGCTGGCCGAGCTCCGCGCGTCGCCGCTGTCGGTAGACGAGGTTCGCGCCGCCGTCGCCGACCCTGCTGCCGGGGGTGTGGCCATCTTCCTCGGTGTGGTCCGAGACCACGACCACGGCCGCGCGGTCACGCAGCTGGGCTACACCGCGCACCCGTCGGCGCAGGATGAGCTGCGCCGGGCGGCGGCGAAGGTTGCGGCGAGCTTCGGCGTCCGCGCGCTGGCCGTCGTGCACCGGGTAGGCGATCTCGCAGTCGGCGACCTGGCGGTAGTCGCCGCGGCCGCCGGCGAGCACCGCGGCGACGCATTTGAGGCGTGCCGCTCGCTGATCGATGAGCTGAAGGCGGCCGTCCCCATCTGGAAGTATCAGCAGTTCGCCGACGGTGACAGCGAGTGGGTGAACAGCGCGTAGTGTTCCCTCATGTCACGTCGCGCCCTGACGCTGGTGATCGCCGCGGTAGGCGTGCTGGCCGCGCTGGCAGCCGCGACCATCCCGTCCGTTCCCTATGTCGCGCTGACGCCCGGCCCCACGCTGAACACCCTCGGCGCGCGCGGCGGCAAGCCGCTGATCCAGATCACCGGCCGCAGCACCTATCCGACCCGCGGGCATCTCAATATGGTCACGGTGTCCTTCACCGGCGGTCCGGGCAGCAACTTCAACATCTTCGCTGCGCTGCGGGCCTGGCTGAGCCCGAATGAGGCCGTGGTGCCCGAGCGGGAGATCTTCACGCCAGGTCAGTCACAGCGGCAGGTGCTGCAGCAGGACACCGAGCAGATGGTGAACTCGCAGCAGACCGCCACGGCCGCGGCGCTCTGCCAGCTGGGCATCGGCTTCTCCACCGTGGACACCGTCGTGGCGACCGCCCGGGGCAAGCCGGCCTATGGCGTGCTGAGGAAGGGTGACGTGGTCATCGCCGTCGATGGCACGCCGGTGAACTGCCATCATGACGCCGCGACGCTGATCCGTGCGCGCAAGCCCGGCGCGCGCGTGCGGCTGACGATCCGGCGGGCAGCCAGGACCGAGACGTTGCGCCTGGCCACGGTCAGCGTGCAAGGGCAGCCGGCGATCGGCGTCGGCGTGGCCGAGAGTTTCGTGTTCCCGTTCAAGGTCAAGATCAGTATCGGCGACATCGGCGGCCCCAGTGCCGGGCTGATGTTCGCCCTGGCAATCATCGACAAGCTGACCCCGGCGAACCTCACCGCCGGGAGGTTCATCGCCGGCACTGGCGAGATCGAGGCGGACGGCACGGTGGACCCGATTGGCGGGATCCAGCAGAAGATGGCGGGCGCCAGGGCAGCCGGTGCGACGATCTTCCTCACTCCGGCGCAGAACTGCCCGGATACCTCAGGCGCTGTGCCGGCCGGGCTGCGGGTGGTAAAGGTCAGCAATCTCAGCGGTGCCATTCGCGACCTGCGAGCGATCAAGAAAGGCCAGCCGGTCCCGTCGTGCTGACCCGTCCGGGTGCCGCCGTGACCGGTGATGCGTCGGGAACCTTGCGATATCCCGGTAAGTTGCCTGTGGGACGTGCCTGTCTGGGCGATCCTGTGGCGAGGCGCCGCTGCGTGCAGCCCTGGCTCGCGCGCACCTGAGGTCAGCAGAGGGAGAATCCGTGGCCTTCCGAACTCCCGGCCACCCGCGGCCGGCCGGCCGGCCCATCGTGCTGCCGCGCTGGCCCAGATACGTGATACCCGCGGTCATCGGCATTATCGCGCTGATCATCCTGGTGTCCGTCATCGCCGGGGTGTGGACGGACTACCTCTGGTTTCACGTCATCGGCTTCACCCGCGTCTTCGGCGTCACCTACGGCACCAAATGGGCGCTGTTCGTCGTCGCCGCGCTGTTCATGGCCCTTGCCGTCGGCCTCAACTGCTGGCTGGCCTACCGGCTGCGGCCCAGCTACCGCCCCGTCTCCGCCGACCAGCAGGGGCTGGAAGCCTACCGGCTGGCCATCGACCCGCACCGGCGGCTGGTGCTCGGGGTGCTGCTCGGCCTCATCGGCCTCATCTCGGGCCTTACCGCGGCGGGTGACTGGCGTACCTGGCTGCTGTTCGCCAACCGCACCTCGTTTGGCATCAAAGATCCTCAGTTCCACCTCGACATTTCCTTCTTCGTGTTCGTCTACCCGTTCCTGCGAATGGCGCTGTCCTACCTTTTCGCCGCCGTGCTGCTGTCGCTGCTGCTGGCGGCGGGCGTGCACTACCTGTACGGGGGGCTGCGCCCGCAGCAGAAAGGGGCGCGCGCGACATCGGGCGCGCGCGCCCAGCTCTTCGTGCTGGCCGGCCTGTTCGTCCTGCTCAAGGCCGTTGCGTACTGGGTCGACCGGTACGGCATCGACTTCTCCCAGCGCGGGGTGGTGACCACCGGGGCCTCCTACACCGACGTCCACGCCGTCCTGCCGGCCAAGACGGTGCTGGCGGTCATCGCGCTGATCTGCGGCGGGCTCTTCCTGGCCGGCGCCCTGCGGCGCAGTTCGATGCTGCCTGCCATCGGCTTCGGCCTGCTGGTGCTGTCAGCGATCATCATCGGCGGGGTGTACCCGGCGATCATCCAGCAGTTCGTCGTCAAGCCGAACGAGCTGGCGAAGGAGACGCCGTACCTGCAGCGCGAGATCACCGGCACCCGTGCCGCCTACGGGGTGTCGGGCGCGCAGGTGACGGGCTACCCGGCAGCTGCCACCGCGCCCGCCGGCCAGCTGACGGCCCGGGCGGCGGCGCTGCCGGACGTGCGGCTGCTCGACCCTGGCGTGGTGTCGCAGACTTTCCAGCAGCTCCAGCAGATCAAGAGCTACTACCGGTTCAACAGGGTGCTGGACATGGACCGGTATCCGGTGCCCGGCAGCCCGTTGCCGCAGGACATGGTGGTGGGGGTCCGGGACATGGCCGGGCCGCCGGCCGGCCAGACCAACTGGGTCAACACGCATCTGGTGTACACGCACGGGTACGGCTTCGTGGCCGCCCCCGCAGCCACGACCCAGAACAACGGCAACCCGTCGTTCAGCGAGAGTGACGTCCCGCCGGCGGGCCAGCTCGGCGCCTTCCAGCCTCGCGTCTACTTCGGCCAGCAGGAAACGAGCTACGTGATCGCCGGCGGCGGCCAGAAGGAACTCGACTACCCCAACCAGAGCACCGGCGGCCAGGAGAACAACACCTACCATGGCGGCGGCGGCGTCCCGGTCGGCTCGCTGCTCGACAAGCTGCTGTACACGGTGAAGTTCCGCCAGCTCAACATCCTGCTGTCGGGCGCCATCAGCAGCCATTCGAGAATCATGTACATCCGGGACCCGCTCGCGCGGGTGGCCAAGGTCGCGCCGTTCCTCACCCTGGACGGCGATCCCTACCCGGTGATCGCGAACCACCAGATCTCCTGGGTAGTGGACGCCTACACCAGCACGGACAACTATCCGTACTCGTCCCGGCTCGGGCTGCAGCAGGCCACCGCCAACACCTATTACCCGGGCGGGTCCGTGCCCGGCGCTGCCGGGCAGGTCAACTACTTCAGGAACTCGGTCAAGGCGGTCGTCAACGCCTACACCGGAGCGGTGACGCTGTATCAGTGGGGCGGCCGCGACCCGGTGCTCGACACCTGGATGAAGGCCTTCCCGGGCGTCATAAAGCCGGCCAGGGCGATCCCCGGCGCGCTCATGCCGCATCTGCGCTACCCGCAGGTCCTGTTCGAGCTGCAGCGCCAGATCCTGACCCAGTTTCACGTGCAGGGGCCGCAGGCCTTCTTCGGCGGGCAGAATTTCTGGTCCGTGCCGGTCGACCCGACTCCCGGCCCTGGCAGCGCCACGAGCCAGCCGCCGTACTACCTGACCATGACTATGCCGGGCGCCGCGCCGCAGTTCTCGCTGGTCACCTCGTTCACCCAGCGGGGCCGCTCGAACATGGCCGCGTACATGGCCGTCGACAGCAACCCGCAGAGCCCCGACTACGGCACGATCCGGCTGCTCGTGCTGCCCCAGGACGGTACAGTCCTCGGGCCGCAGCAGGTCAACAACGCCTTCGAATCCGACCCGACCGCGTCCATCGAGCTGACGCAGCTGCGCAAGGGCGGATCCCAGGTGACCATCGGGAACCTGATCACGCTGCCGTTCGCCGGCAGCCTGCTCTACACCGAGCCGGTGTACGTGGCCTCGGCCGCGGCCAGCAGCTCTGGCTCCTACCCGGCGGTCAAGCGGGTCTTCGCCTACTACAACGGCAACGTGGGGTATGCCCCGACCTTGCAGGGGGCGCTGGCGCAGGTCTTCGCCGGCCAGGCCGCCCCGGCGGCGCCCTCTGGTCAGGGCTCCAGCGGCAAGCCCAGCGCCACGGCCCTGAGGTACATCGAGCAGGCGCAGCGCTTCTACGCGCAGGCCCAGGCCGCGCTGGCCCGGGGCGATTTCGCCGGGTACGGCAGCTTCCTCAGCCAGATGCAGTCAGCACTGGCCAGCGCGCGGCAAGCGGCTCAGGGCCCGGCCAAGCCGGCCGCCACCGGGTCGCATACGGCTTCGCCGTGAACCCGCCCGATTGCCTGCGCCGCGGCGCCCGGCGCGGGCGCGCCGGCGACGCCGAGGGCGTACTCTCGGTTCTGGCGAGACGGTGAATCCAAGCTCGCCTCCGCCGTGTATCCGCGGGCCCCAGCGGGGCCCGCGCGAAAGGAGCCAGACCGCTCGTGGCGCCTCGAGTGCTGGTTGACGCGACCGGCGTGCCCGCTGACCGCGGTGCGCTTGGCCGCTACGTGGACGGCCTGGTGAGCGCCCTGGGTGCTGCCGGAGCTGACCTGGCGGTGGCATGCCAGCGCGCCGATCAGGAGCGCTACGGACGCCTGGTCCCGGACGCGACGGTGATCGCCGGGCCGCCGGCGATCGCGCATCGCCCAGCCCGGCTCGCCTGGGAGCAGAGCGGCCTCCCGCTGGTCGCTCAGCAGGTCGGCGCCGACGTGATCCACTCGCCGCACTATTCGATGCCGCTGCGGCCCGGCAAGGCCACCGTGGTAACCATCCACGACCTGACGTTCTTCACCGCGCCGGACGCGCACAGCCCGGTGACCGCGACTTTTTACAAGGCCGCGATCCGGACATCAGCGCGCCGTGCCACGCGGCTTGTCGTGCCATCGAAAGCGACCAGGGACGAGCTCGTCCGCGTCCTCGGCGCGGATCCGACCAGGATCGACGTGGCCTACCACGGCGTCGACCACATGCTGTTCCACGCGCCCGATGCGTCTGCGGTGCTGCAGGTCTCCAACCGCCTCGGCCTGCACGGCAAGCCCTATATCGCGTATCTCGGCACGCTCGAGCCGCGCAAGAACCTGCCCGCGCTGATCGCCGGCTGGACGGCCGCGGTCGCCGATCTCAGCGACCCCCCGGCGCTGGTGCTGGCCGGCGGCACCGGCTGGAGCGAGGAAGTGGATGAGGCCATGGCGGCAGTGCCCGCGCACCTGCGCCTGGTCCGGCCCGGCTACCTGCATTTCGCGGATCTGCCCGGCTTCTTCGGCGGAGCGCTGGTGGTGGCGTTCCCGAGCACGGGCGAGGGATTCGGCCTGCCTGCCCTGGAGGCTATGGCCTGCGGCGCGCCGGTGCTGACGACCCACCGGACGGCCCTGCCCGAGGTCGGCGGCGATGCGGTCGCCTACACCGAGCCCGATGCGGCCAGCATCCAGACGGCGCTGCGCGGGCTGCTCGACGACCCAGCGCGCCGGGAGGCGCTGGGGACCGCCGGCCACGCCAGGGCGCTGGAGTTCACCTGGGCAGCGTCGGCCGAGGCGCACATGACGTGCTACGAACGTGCGGCCGCGCAGGGACCCGAGTAGCCTGCCTGCTCATGCCGAGTGATTCACGCGCGCCGCTCGAGGCCATCCTGCTGGTCGGGGGCCAGGGCACCCGGCTTCGGCCGCTCACGATCGGGACGCCCAAGCCGCTGCTGCCTACCGCGGGAGTGCCCTTCCTGGCGCACCAGCTGGCCAGGGCGGCTACCGCCGGCATCGGCCGGGTGATCATGGCGACCGCCTACCGGGCGGAGATGTTCGCCGAGGTGCTGGGCGACGGGTCCGCGTTCGGCCTGGAGCTGGACTACGTGTCCGAGGATGTGCCGCTCGGTACCGGGGGCGGGATCCGCAACGCCGCCGCGAGCCTGCGCAGCAGGCCCGACGACCCGGTCGTGGTGCTCAACGGCGACGTACTGTCCGGCCACGATCTGGGTGCTCAGCTGGCGATGCACGAAAAGGCCGACGCGGCGGTGACTCTGCACCTGGTCGAGGTCCCCGACCCGGCGAGATTCGGCTGCGTGCCGACCGATCCCGGCGGCCAGGTGATGGCGTTCCTGGAGAAGACACCGCAGCCGGTCTCGAATCAGGTCAACGCCGGCTGCTACGTCTTCCAGCGGCGGTTCATCGACGAGATGCCCGCCGGGCAGGTGCTGTCCGTGGAGCGGGACACCTTTCCCGGGCTTATCGCGGCCGGCGAGACGGTCATGGGGTACCTGGAGACCGCGTACTGGCTCGATGTCGGAACCCCTCAGGCTTTCGTGCGCGGGTCGTGCGACCTGGTGCTCGGCCACCTGGCCTCGCCCGCGCTGCCTGGCCCATGCGGCCCGTGCCTGCTCCTGCCCGGCGCGGTCGTGGACCGATCCGCGCAGTTGTCCGGCGGCACCGTCGCGGGCGCGCGCTGCGCGGTGGGGCCGGGTGCTCTGGCAGCGGCTGCCGTGCTCTTCGACGACGTCAAGATAGGCGCGGGTGCCATCGTGACCTCCAGTGTCGTCGGGGCCGGCGCGCGGATCGGGCCCGGCGCGGTCCTCGACGGCGTTGTGATCGGTGCCGGGGCGCAGATCGCCGGGGGAAACGAGCTGCGCTGCGGCTTGCGGGTCTGGCCGGGCACACGCCTCGCCCGGACCACGATCCGCTTCTCGACCGACGCCTGAACGGCGGCCAGCAGGTGAGCCCGCTGCTCCGCGATTGGCATGCCCGGTTTCCCGTAGACGTCCGGCTCGTGCTGTCCGTGCATCGCCGGGGATCTGGTGACCCGGCCTTCCGGATCGACCCCGCGGGCGCGGTATGGCGGACCTGCCTGACCCCGGCGGGCCCCGGCACGCTGCGGGTCACCGCCCGCCCGGGCGCCGGCGGGCAGACGGTTACCCTGGTCAACGCTGCCGCCTGGGGGCCGGGGGCCGGATGGCTGCTGGAGATCCTCCCGGCCATGCTCGGCGCCAGTGACCGGCCAGAGAGCTTTTCGCCCGTCCACCCGCTGCTGCGGGAGATGGCGGTGAGGTACCGCGGCGCGCGGGTGGGCCGGTCCTGCCGGGTGCTCGAGGCGCTGGTACCGGCCATCCTGGAGCAGAAAGTGGTGGGCCTGGAGGCCTTCCGGGCCTGGCGCCTGCTGCTGACCAGGTTCGGCCGGCCCGCGCCCGGTCCGGCACCGGCAGGCATGCGGGTTTTCCCGTCGGCGGCCGTCTGGGCGGCCATCCCGTCCTGGGAGTGGCACCAGGCGGGCGTCGAGGGGGTCCGGGCTCGCGCTGTCGCAGGCGCGGCGCGGGTGGCGGGGCGCCTTGAGGAGATCGGGGCGCTGGCCGGTGCCGACGCCGACCGCAGGCTGCGCGCCCTCCCCGGCATCGGCCCGTGGACATCGGCGGAGGTCAGGCAGCGCGCCTGCGGCGACGCCGATGCGGTGACAGTCGGCGACTACAACCTGCCTGCGGCTGTCGGCTGGGCGCTGGCGGGGCGGAAAGTCGATGACGCCGGAATGCTGGAACTGCTGGCGCCCTACGCGGGCCACCGTTACCGGGCCACCCGGCTGGTAGAGCTCAGCGGGGCCCGGCCGCCGCGCCGCGGGCCGAGGATGCCGGTCCGCCGTTACGGCGCGTTCTAGGCCGGGCCAGCCTGTCCCGCGGAATCGCCGAAAAACATCTTCGACGACAACGGAGAATGCCGCAATCGCCGTCAGCGGATACGCTGGCGACTGGGCTTGTGCTCGGCAGCGGTATGTGTCACCGTTCGCGGCGGAAAGAGCAGGGCTGACAGCGCCGAGAACTGCTCATCAAGACTCCGCGCCCGCTCTGCGTTTCGCTCCGCCATTCTCCGGCCCAGCTTCCCGGCCTGGTTCCTTACCTCCGTGAACTGCTTGATCAGCAGGTCGAAATCTAGCGAATGAGCAAACTGGCAGAACTCAGGGATTCCCATATCCGCCATCAGGTCGTCGTTCTTTCGCGAATAGCCAAGCGAGATGGTGGGCTTGCAGAGCTTGAGCGCACACAGGACATTGTGATAGCGGGTGGCGACGACTGTGCCGACGGGCGCCATCTCTTGCATCAGCTCCGCGAGGGAGGTGATGGGCCTGGTAACGAGCCACGCCGAGTCGAGGTCGGGACGGTGCGCCCGCACGTCGGCCAAGATCTCCTGCGCGACGCTATCATCGAACCTGTTGTCCCCCCCGAACAGCCGGACCCGGTAACCGCTGTCGACCAGCCAGCGGGTGAAGCGTTTCATTTTCTCGACGTAGGCAGCATGAATCTGGTCGGCGTGCCGGCGATCCTCGTTCCTGCCGTAGTAGGCCATCACGCCGACGCCGACGAGCTGCGGGTCTCCCGGGTCATGCGGCGGCTCCGGGAGAGCGAACGCCAGGTCGGGATAGACGCGGTCGCGGGAGACGTCGAGGCCCCGCTGCCGCATCGCCTCACGCGACTGATTGTCGCGGTAGGACAGGTAGCAGGCGAGCCGCGCGGCCCAGTCGAACAGCAAACGCGTTGCCCGCTTGTTGCTGGCGCTGGCCCCGACGCTGACCAGCGCGACCTTGGTGCCGAAGAGTCTCCCGCTGGCGCAGAGCAAGAACATCGCGTACGGCACGCCCCACGGCCGCAGCGGAAGGGTCGCCTCAAGGACCCCCGCGCCAGGCACGATCACCACATCGTGGCTGCGGACCCAGGCCGCTATCCGCACCGCGTCGACGCCCTTGCCCACCACCTTCAGCACGCTTGCCGTCAGGCCCGAGGCTTCCTGCTCGTACTTCTGGTACCACAGGAGCGGGATGGCATCGGCACCGTATCGCGAGCTTATCCTTTCCGGTCCGCTGCACATAAAGTCCAGGGTGGCGTCTGGCTGCGCGCTCCTGAGGTACCTGATCATGGCTTCCAGCATGCCGTCGTTCCCGATATTGCCCGAGCCGAGCAGGCCGAACAGGCCCACTCGCGGCACGGCGACGGGCTGCCCACGTCTCCGCGCCAATCCACGCAGGGCCACGAAGGCCTCCTCACCAGCAAGCAGAGCCGATTTCCTGGCGGCGCGCTTGCGTGATCGGGTACGAATACGAAAAGCTGCCTGGCCAGGAGAATTAGAAAGCCGGATGCCCCTGCCGGGCCAGGATGGAACGACCCCCTTAGAATAAAGCTACCAGCTGGTCGAAGGCCGCGGGAACTGTCGACGGCCAGGTTGGCCGTGTCACCCGGCCGCGCTGCCCCCGGCCGCAGGTGGCCGTCAATGCCGGACTGATAACAGGCCTGCCGAGGGCACTGGCTTCTGCTGCTGATTCATCAGGCTATCGCAGGAAGATCCTTACGCTTGCCCGGCCTTGGCCGAGCGCTCGGCCTCTGACTCGCCGAATACCAGGAGAGCATCGGGCGGCGGAGCACCGAAAAGGTCAGTGACGGTCTGCTCGTCGAAATTCCTGCCATCGGCGACGTTGCGGAAATCCCGTATCGCGGTCCGTAGGCACTGCACATCTACTAGCGGCGCCCCACGGCCCGCCTTCAGGTCGCGCGCATCGACGGTGCGGAAATCGATGCTGTACCGGGCTCGCCCGGAGGTATTCGGAATCGAGGTGTGCAGCTGGGCGCCGGAGAAGAGCAGGACTGCCCCTGGCGCCGGGAGCACCACGAGCTCATGAACGGGCTCATGATCGGCTGCCCCCGGGCGGGCCTGTTGTTCCTTGGTCACCGAGGTCGCAGCGGTCAGTCGCCGGGCATTGTTCTCGTAGTAGTCGAAGCTGCCCGAGCTGTTGGCGACCCGCCGGCCGAAGCTCGGCAGATCAAAGCTCATGGAATTGTCTTCCCGCGCTGCGAAGACGGGCAGCCACCAGTTGATCTGCTGGGCAGGTGCGCTGTACCAGACGTCACGGTGCCACGGAAAGGCATAGGCGACACCGGTCGTGAGATGTCCCACCGGGAAGGAGGTGCGTGGCTTCGGCACGTCGTAGTGGGTGAACTCGGCCGGCAGTCCGGCCTCCTTGATGATGTCGCGGGTCAGGCTTTTCGACCGGTCGGAGTGGATGAAGCTGGGCTTCCAGGAAGCCAGCAGCTTCGCCATCTCTGCCTTGTCGAAGTGCTCGTGGGCATGCTCGGGATCGTGTGGCCTGAACAGCTCGGTAAGTTGCTCGCGGGTGTACTCAGCCAGATTGCTGACCGCCTGCAGCCGGGTTAGCACGACCAGGTTTCCGGCGTAGAGCTTCTCCCGCAGCACGTCGGCTGTCACGTCCGGGTCCACGAAGACCGTCATCTCAGTTCCCTTGGCTCCGGTTCCGACAAACTGGCAGCTATTTTCGAATTTTTCGGATTGCCGTCCCGGGCGGGGCGTCACGAATCCTGGCCGGGCGCGAGAGCCCCGGGGACGATGACGGACTTCGCGCAGCCGAACGCCTCGGCGTAGCGCGCCCGGCATTCCACGCCGCGCAGCCGGGCCAGGCCGAGGAAGACCTCGTCATCCCACCAGTCGCGACCGTGCTGGGACGGATAGCACTTGTGCAGCAACTCAGCCTTGCGCCGGGCCAGATCGGCCGACAGCGATACATACATCGACGGGCGACCCAGGTCGCCGTCCCATTTCGGGATCTCGTACGCGAGACAGAGGCGGTCGCGGAAGACGGTGGGCACTACCTCGCCGATGGTCGCGTGATCCTGGTGCGCATCGTCGCCCGACGGCGCGATGATGAGATCGGGCGAGCAATGCTGCGCTATCTGCTCAAGGGCATCCTTAACCTGACCCCAGACCGCGGGCAGCCGGCCCTCGGGCAGGTCGCGCAGGTCGATCGTGAGGTCCGCCGACGGCAGGAACTCGCGTGCCGCCGCACGTGCCTCGAGCTGACGTTCCGCCGTTCCCGTCAGCACGACATAGCGGGCCCGCAACCCTGGCTGGCTCTCGGCGAGAGTCAGCAAAGTCCCGCCGGCCCCGATCTCGATGTCATCAGGGTGCGCACCGATGGCGAGCACCGACAACGGGCGGCCCGGGGGAGTGTGCAGATTCAGGGGCAGCATGCGAATAACCGCGGTGCCGACGCGGGCATCGGCGCCGTCCGGCCCGACCGTTCGGCATCCCAGACCATCCAGGGGCAGGTTCCCCGGTGATACATCTCGTCGAGCTGCGCACGCTCTTTCACGGTGTCGGCTGGTGACCAGTAGCCCTTGTACGGATAGGCGAGGACGCGTCCCTGCGGGACGAGCCGCCGCATGATGGCGTCCTCGACGAGATCTTCACCCTCGCCCAGGTGATCGAAGATCTGGGGCAGGAGCAGGAAGTAGCCGCCGTTCTCCCACTGACGCAGGTCCCGCATCGGGGTCACCTGCGTGATGAGCCCGTTATCGGCGATATCGACCACGTGGTGCGAGGACTGGGGCGGCACCGCGAGCAGGCTGGCCACCGCGCCGCTGGCCTCGAACCGCTCGACCATGTCCGGCAGCTGGGCATTCGTGAGCACGTCCGCGTAGTTGGCCATGAACATCGCCTCGCCATCGACGAAGCGGCGGACTCGGCGCAGCCGCTCGCCGATCGGGGAGTTCAGGCCGGTATCGACGAAGGTGATTCGCCAGTCGGAGATGTCGGTGCTGAACATCGTGACCTCGCGGGCGCCGTTCTCGAGAACGAAGTCGTTCGAGCCCGTCTCGTCGTAGTTCAGGAAGAAATCCTTGACCGCCGAGGCGCCGTAACCGAGGCAGAGCACGAAATCCCGGTGCCCGAAATGCGCGTAGTAGCGCATGACGTGCCACAGCAGCGGACGATGCCCGACCATCGCCATCGGCTTGGGACCGCTGGTAACGCCGTCGCGCATCCGCATGCCGAGTCCGCCGCAGAACAGGACGACCTTCACAATTTACCCCCCACTCAGATGATCTCAAGCGCGGGGATCGGGAAGACCAATCGACCCCCCCACGATCGCACGTACTCAAGCTGCCGGCTGATCTCCGCCCTGAGGTTCCATGGCAGGACGAGAACGTAGTCAGGCTGGGTCTGCGCAAGATGATCGGGCGCATGGATCGGGATGTGGGTGCCCGGCAGGAACTGCCCCTGCTTCACCGGACTGCGGTCAACGGTGTACCGGAGCAGATCCGATCGGATGCCGCAGTGGTTGAGCAGGGTATTCCCCTTGCCGGGAGCGCCGTAGCCGGCCACGGACCGGCCGTCCCGCGCCGCGCTGAGCAGGAATCCAAGCAGGTCGCTCTTGATCTGCAGCACCGCGTCGGCGAATCTCTCGTGGCCTGCCACGGTGTGCAGCCCAGCGGACTCCTCCGCGTCGAGCACCGCCTTCACCCGCGCGGTCGGCTCACCAGCGCACTCCTCAGGACGGGCGTAGACGCGCAGCGAGCCGCCATGGGTGTCTAGCTCGTCGACGTCCACCACGCGCAACCCTGCCGTCGCCAGCGCACGCGAGGATGTCAGCAGGGAAAGATACGAAAAGTGCTCATGATAGATCGTGTCGTACTGCCGCCGCTCGATCAGGCGCTGGAGGTGCGGAAATTCCAGCGTGACCAGACCTGCGTCTTTGACCAGCGCACGGAGGCCGGCGGCGAATCCGCGAATGTCAGGGACATGGGCGAAGACGTTGTTCGCGGCAACAAGGTCGGCTCGGCCGTGTCGCCGGGCGATCTCGTGACCCGACTCGGGCGTCAGGAACTCGACCTCTGTCGGGATGCGGCGCGAGCGGGCCGCCTGCGCCACGTTCGCCGCCGGCTCGACGCCAAGTACCGGAACTCGCCGCGCCAGGAAGTGCTGCAGCAGGTAGCCGTCGTTGCTTGCCACCTCGATGACGAGGCTGGCGGGCGTGAGGTCGAATCGGTCGATCATCGCGTCGGCGTACCGCTTCGCGTGCGCCACCCATGAGTCGGAGTACGACGAGAAGTATGCATAATCTGAAAAAATATGCTTGCCGGACACGTATGCCGGGAGCTGCACAAGCAGGCAGGAGCCGCACAGGCGCACGTGCAGCGGGTAAAAGACCTCAGCCTCATCGAGCTGCTCCGCGGCGACGTAGCTCTCACACAGCGGAGACATCCCCAGGTCAACGAACGTGCGCGTCAGGCTCGCGCCGCACAATCGGCACTCTGGCAACGACGACATGCCCCTCCCCCTCCGAGCCGCAACCGGCCCTCGGCTTGAGCCTCAAGGCCGCGCTCTGGTCAAACAGACATGATACGTACAAATCACTACTCAACGAAGATAGAGACGCGTAACTCCTCGGACCGGTTGACACATGGCCTTGTCGGGAATAACCGGATCGTGGTGGATGCGCCAAGATCCCTGTAGATGAACGGCCCTGCTGGGCGGGGCTGATCCAGCCGAGGTGCACGAGATCCCGGGAGTGCCGACGGCGATGGGCGGATGGACAGCCCGTCGTTCGCGTCCGAGATGCCCCTTGCTAGCCTGTCCTGACCTTTCCGGCGGGCTGCGGCGCATCAGACGTGGGGTACGGTCGGGGCCCGGCGGCACGAGCGGCGCACCGAGCGGGTGCGCGGGCAGCAGCCGGGGGCGTCGCGCGCGGTCCAGGGATGATCATTCATGCCGGAGCGGAAGGCGGTCTGAGCCCGCACATGGCTGCTGCTTTCGCAGGTTCGGCCGACGGGAGGTCGTGAATGGGCGAGCCTGCCTGCCGGGCATGCCATGCGCGGACCGGACATCTGGTGCTCGACCTGGGTGAGCAGCCGGCCTGCGACTATTTTCCGCGCTGCGATGACCCGGGCCCCGACCCGGTGTACCCGCTTCAGATGTGGCTGTGCTCGTCGTGCGGCCTGGCCCAGCTGGTGGCCGACCCCACCCTGCCCGAGGAGCCGAGGGGCACCGAGCCGGCCGCCCTCGTGGCACAGGCGGCCGACGCCGTGGGCCGGGTCGCCACTGCAGGGTTGCTGCCGGATGGCTGCCGGGTCGCAGAGTACGGCAGCCCGCACGGCGGCTCCTGGCTCGGGCTGCTGGCCCGTCGGGGACTCGCGCCAGTGCACGGGGGCGAGCCAGCCGATGTGGTCCTCGACTGCTTCGGCTTGATGCACTCGGCGAACCAGTCCGAGGCACTGGCCGAGCGGGTGGCTCGGGTGGCCACGGGCGGAGTGCTGTTGCTGCAGTACCACTCGCTGGACACGATCATCCGCTGCGGACAGTGGAACGCGCTGCGGCACGGGCACTACGCGTACTATTCGACAACAGCCTTGGCCGCCATGCTGGCCGCGAATGGCTTCAGCCCGCGCACGGCGTGGCGTTTCGACCTCTACGGCGGCACGGTGCTGCTGGCCGCCCGGCGGGACGCGGACCTGCGCACCGGGCCGGACGGCGCGGTGGAGTCGCTGCTCGCGGAAGATACCCGGGTCGGTGTCCGTGACCCCGCTGTGCTCGGCGGCCTCCGGCGCGACGCGCTGGCCCGTGCCAATGGGCTGCGCGACTGGCTCGTCGCCGAGCGGTCCGCCGGAAGGACCGTGCTCGGATACGGCGCCGCCTCGCGCGCGGTCGCCCTCTTGCGCCGGGCGGGAGTGGATCGCGGGCTCCTGCCCGCGGTGGTAGACGCCTCACCGGCAAAGCAGGGTCTGCGGATGCCCGGGACGGACATCCCCGTCGTCAGCCCAGCGCAGCTCGCCGCGCGCCAGCCGGACGACGTGCTGCTCCTCCTGACGGACTTGCTGACAGAGGTCCGGGCAGCTTTTCCTGCGGTCGAGGCCGCTGGCGGCCGCTGGGTGGACGCCGAGACCGTTGGTTC
>DATJZH010000051.1:0-14795 GCA_035499215.1 Streptosporangiaceae bacterium
TGCCCGCGACGGCATGACCGCGGCCGCGCCGCCCCGGCGGTACCCAGACGCCCTGGACCTGGCAGGCCAGGGGGGTGACCGCGCCGATCTCCGCCTTGAATACCACTTCGCCCTCGTCGATCCTGGCGAACGACCGGCCGGCCCGGATCAGGTCCAGCACCCTGGCACGGTAAGCCGCGCCGCCGTCGGGACCGATCGGCGAGACCCCGACTTCCTCGGTGAACATCGCGATGCAGGCGGGCAGCAGGACGTCGAGCTCGTCAATACGCACCGGCCGGACCAGCGGGTCGGGATCGGCGAGCGGAACGCTGGAAATCGACATGACCGGCTGGACCGAGCGGATCTCCCGCGGCTGGCTCCAGTAGGGGGCAAGCAGCCGCCACAGCTCCCCGACCGCCGTCGCTGCGCCGACAATGGACGAGCACCGGCGTCCCTGCAGCCTGGCGCGCTCGGCGAACGCTGCGACGGCGCCAGGCGTTACCGCGACAGGCACCAGGTTGGCGCCGGAATAGCACAGCGAGGCAAGCCGGCCGTTTTCGTGGTAGCCCCACACCTGGGCGCCCAGCCGGGCCGGATCGAGCCCCGCGCTCCGGATCCGCGAGCTGACGAAGACGTTCGTCACCGCATCACGGTCGCAGATGGCCAGCACCTGATCGCGATCGTGATCAGTCAGCAGGCGTAGCGACGAGGATCGCCACGACTTGGTGCGGAGCACTCCATCAGCGTAACGGCATCCCGGCAGACACGGACCTGCCGGTTCCCGGGGCGAGCGATGCCCGGGCGGCCCCCCCTTAGCCAGCGGGCACCGGCGGGGGCACTGCCGGGCAGGTCGCATTGACCAGCCCGGTCCCGGCCGGCAGGGCACCGGTGCCCAGATAGCGGTTGAGGTAGCCGTTGACGCAATTGTTGGGCGGGTTGGCCAGTGACTGGCCGTGGTTACCGCCGCCTTCGACCACGACCATCCGGGCGCTGGGCAGCAGCCGGTGCGCCTGCTGCGCCCCGGCATACGGGGTTGCCGCGTCCAGCGAGCCCTGCAGCATCAGGATGCCGGGCAGGCCAGCCCCGGTGATCCGCAGCGGCCTGGCCGGCCCGCGCACCGGCCAGAAGGCGCATGCCGCGTTGAACCATGCGTTGTCCCACGCCTCGAACGGCGCTGCCCGGTAGACCATTCTGGCGTCGGCGTCCCACCGGGACCAGTTGCGCGGCCAGGCGACATCACTGCACTCCACGGCGTTGTAGACTGCGAACTCGTTCTCGTTCTGCCGTCCCTCGGTGTCGTACTGGACGACCAGCGGCCGGGCCGGGCCGCCGTGGCTATACGAGGCCAGCGCCGTTGCCAGCCCCGGCCAGTACTGATCGTCATAGCCGCCCGTCAGGAACGTGTCGTCGAATTCGTCCGGGCCGATCATCGGGCCGGACGCGCCGGCGATGGGATGCCGGGCCAGCCGTCCGCGCGCGGTGTACCAGGCCGTGCTCACCTGCGCCGCGGTGGCGCCGAGGTGATAGATGCTGTCATAGCGAGCCACCCAGGCGAAGAACGCCTCCATCCGGCCCTCGAACGCATAATCCTGGCTCATGTTATCGGCGTACCAGGCTCCGGTGGGATCAACGACGCTGTCCAGCACCATCCGGCGCAGGTGACTCGGGAAGAGCGTCGCATAGACCTGGCCGAGGTAGGTGCCGTAGGAATAGCCGAGGTAGCTGATCTTCTGCTGGCCCAGGGCAGCCCGGATCGAGTCCATGTCCCTGGCGATATCCGCCGACGTCAGGTACGGCAGCAGCCAGCCGTACCGTTTCTGGCAGTCGCTGGCGTACGTCCTGGCGCGGCGGATCAGGACCTGCTCGGCGGCCCGGGTCGCCGGGATGTAATCGGGCCGCACTCCGGCGAAGAACGACGGGTCGCAGTGCAGGGCAGGGACCGAGGCACCGACCCCGCGAGTGTCGAAGCCGACGATCGTGTAGCGGGCGGCAACTGCCGGATCCAGGCCGCCGGCGACGAAGGCGGCGAGGCCGCGGCCGGCGCCGCCCGGGCCGCCTGGATTGACGAGCAGAACGCCCTGCCGACGGCCGGCCGGGGCGGTCGCCGGGGCCTCGGAGAGCGCCAGCGTGATCTTCCTGCCGCGGGGCTCACGGTAATCGAGCGGCACCTGCAGGCTCGCGCACCGCAGTCCCTGGCCCACGCTGGGGCATGGGCGCCAGCTCAGCGTCGTCCGGGCCAGCTCGCCGGCAAGCGCCGGCCCGGCAGCCGGCGGGGCAGAACCGCCGGTGGGCCTGGCCGACCCGCCGGCGCAGCCCGCAACGCCGAGCGTGACGGCTGCCAGCGCCGCGAGCAGCGCTCTTTTCACGGAGCCATCCTTCCCGCCCCGGCGGCCGGCTGACCGCCCCGGCGCCGCGCCGCCCGGCTGACCGCCCCGGCGCCGCGCCGCCCGGTCCGCCTCAGCCGTCGGCCGGCTCCATGGTGGCCGCGAGCTTCATGGCCTCCTCGATCAGGGTTTCCACGATCTGCGACTCGGGCACGGTCTTGATGACCTCGCCCCGCACGAAGATCTGCCCCTTGCCGTTGCCGGATGCCACGCCGAGATCAGCTTCGCGGGCCTCGCCAGGACCGTTGACGACGCAGCCCATCACCGCGACGCGCAGCGGGACATCCATCCCGTTCAGCGCGGCCGTTACCTGATCGGCCAGCGTATACACGTCCACCTGGGCGCGGCCGCAGGACGGGCAGGAGACGATCTCCAGGCCCCGCTCGCGCATGCCGAGCGACTCCAGGATGGCGATGCCGACCTTGACCTCCTCGACCGGCGGGGCGGACAGCGAGACCCGGATCGTGTCGCCGATCCCCTCGGCCAGCAGCGCGCCGAACGCCACCGCTGACTTGACCGTGCCCTGGAAGGCCGGCCCGGCCTCGGTCACGCCCAGGTGCAGCGGGTAGTCGCACTGCTGCGCGAGCTGCCGGTAAGCGTTGATCATCACGACCGGGTCGTGGTGCTTGACCGAGATCTTGATGTCGGTGAAGCCATGCTCCTCGAACAGCGAGCACTCCCACAGCGCGGACTCCGCCAGTGCCTCCGGCGTGGCCTTGCCGTACTTGGCCAGCAGCCGCTTGTCCAGCGAACCGGCGTTCACGCCGATCCTGATCGGGGTTCCCGCGGCCGAGGCTGCCTTGGCGATCTCGGCGACCTTGTCATCGAAGGCCTTGATGTTGCCGGGGTTGACCCGGACGGCCGCGCAGCCCGCGTCGATCGCGGCGAAGACGTACCGCGGCTGGAAATGGATGTCGGCGATCACCGGGATCTGCGACTTGCGCGCGATCTCGGGCAGAGCCTCGGCGTCGTCCTGGGACGGCACGGCGACCCGGACAATCTGGCATCCGGCCGCGGTGAGCTCGGCGATCTGCTGCAGCGTCGCGTTCACGTCTGCCGTCAGCGTGGTGGTCATCGACTGGACCGAGACGGGCGCGCCGCCGCCGACCGGCACCGCGCGCTTGCCCTTGCCCACGACGATCTGGCGGGAGGCGCGGCGCGGTGCCAGCGGCGGCGGCGGCAGCGGCGGCAGGCCAAGGTCAACAGGCATCAGGAAGTCACCTTACTGAGTCAGATGAATCGGATTGAAGATATCGGCCGCGATCAGGAGGAGGCCGAGGCCAACCAGCACGGCGAAAACGCCGACGCTGACCGGTATCAGCTTGCGCATATCCACCTGTCCGGGATCGGGCCGGCCGAGCAGCCGGGCCAGCCAGGCCCTTGCGCGCTCGTAGATGACGATCGCGAGGTGGCCGCCGTCCAGCGGCAGCAGCGGCAGGAGGTTGAACAGGCCGACGAAGATGTTCAGCGATATGACGATCAGCAGCAGCGATGAAACCGTGTACCTCCAGCCGACACTGGACTGCACCGCCTGGCCGGCGATATCGGCGGCCCCCACCACGCTGGTCACGTTGCCCGCCGGGGTGTGCGACCGGTTCTTGGCGAACAGATCAGGCAGCGCGCTGGGCAGCTTCTCCGCAGCCGCTACCGAGCCGGTCACCACCTCGCCGAAGGCAGTGCCGGCGAAAGACGCGGCACTGACCGGGCCCCGCCGCTGGAAGACCACTGAGTTCTCGATGCCGAGGTAGGAGCCTTTGCGCTGCGGCACCCGGGCGGGGGTGACCGTGATGGACCGGCGCCGGCCGGACCTCACGACGACGACGGTCATGGGCCGGCCGGCAGGCTGCTTCCTGATCACTGACCCCAGCTGGATCCAGCTGTGCACCGGGGTCCCGGCAGCTGAGATGATCTTGTCACCGCCTTGCAGGCCCGCTTTCCTGGCCGGCGAGATGCCCCGGCTGCCGGCGCAGGAGGCGGTGTTCAGCGCCGTCGCGCTGGCGGGCAGGCAGGTGTCCACTCTGCCGATGGTGGTGGTGTCGTTGTTCGCTAGCCCGATCCCGACCGCCAGCACGATCAGCAGCACGAAGGCGAGCGCAAAGTGCATGAAGGAGCCCGCGGCCAGCACGATGATGCGCTGCCAGCCGGGCTGCCGCCGGAACGAGCGCGGCTCGTCGGCCGGGTCAACCTCGTCCAGGGTCGTCATCCCGGTGATCTTCACGAAGCCGCCGAGCGGGAGCGCCTTGACCCCGTACTCGGTCTCGCCCCGCACCCGGGACCAGATCGTCTGCCCGAACCCGACGAAGAACTGGGTGACCTTCATGTGGAACTTCTTGGCGGTCAGGAAGTGCCCGGCCTCGTGCAGCATGACCGAGACCAGCAATGCGAGTACGAAGATGACAACTCCGAGCAGGAAACTCATCCCGCTGGCTCTCCCCTCCCGCGTGCCCGGCGCGGCGGGCTGCCGGTCACTGGCTCAGCGTGCCCGTCAGCTGACGTGCACGGCCCCTTGCCCATCTGTCCGCGGCGAGCACGTCATCAAGGCCGGCGACCTGGTGGCCGCAGCCGTCATGCTCAGAGACTACCTGCGCCACCGTGGCCACGATTGCCGCAAACGAGATGCGGCCCGCCAGGAATGCCGCGACGCATTCCTCATTCGCGGCGTTGTAGGCGGCGGGGGCCGTGCCGCCCGCGAGGCCCGCGGCGCGGGCGAGAGTCACCGCGGGAAATGCTTCCTCGTCCAGCGGCTCGAAGGTCCAGGACTGCGGCTCCCGCCAGTCAACCGGGCCCGCGGCGTCCGTGACCCGGTCGGGCCAGCCGAGCGCCAGCGCGATCGGTATCCGCATGTCGGGCGGGCTGGCCTGGGCAATGGTCGAGCCGTCGCAGAACTCGACCATCGAGTGCACCACCGACTGCCGGTGGACGACCACCTCGATGCGGTCAAAATCGACCCCGAACAGCAGGTGCGCCTCGATCAGCTCCAGGCCCTTGTTGACCAGGGTGGCGGAATTCACCGTGATGACGGGGCCCATGTTCCAGGTCGGATGGGCCAGGGCCTGCTCCGGCGTCACTCCGGCCAGCTCGCTCTTGGTCCGGTGCAGGAACGGCCCGCCGCTGGCCGTCAGCACCAGCCGCCGGACCTCGTCGCGCCGCCCGCCGCGCAGACACTGGGCCAGAGCGGAATGCTCGGAATCGACGGGGACAATCTGGCCCGGCGCCGCCCGGCTGGCAACCAGCGGGCCGCCCATGATAAGGGACTCCTTGTTGGCCAGCGCCAGCACCCGGCCGGCGTCGATGGCGGCGAGGGTGGCGGCCAGGCCGACAGCCCCGGTAACGGCGTTCAGCACCACGTCGCTGGGCCACGCCGCGACTTCCGCGACCGCATCGGGGCCAGCCATGACCTTGGGCAGCTGGCGCGCGCCGCAGCCGGCGGCCTGGTGCCGCAGGGCTGCCTGCAGCTGCGGGGCAGCCCGGTCGCTGGCGACCGCTACCACCTCGGCGCCGAATTCCAGCGCCTGCGCCGCCAGCAGCCCGGGGTTGCCGCCGCCTGCGGCGAGCCCGGTCACCCGGAACCGGCCCCGATTGCGCCGGATGATGTCAGCGGCCTGGATGCCGACCGACCCGGTCGAGCCGAGCAGGACGATGTCGCGGTCATGGCCGAGCTGCGCAGCGTTCATCCCGCCATTCTCACCCGCGGCCACCCGCGTCCGCATGCTGCGCGTAGCGTGAGCACGTGATCCGCGACGACCGGCCGCTGCGGCCCGTTCGGCCATGACGCCCCCGGTGACCGCTGCCACCGCGGCGGTATCAGACCCGGGCAGCTGGCACGGCCTGCCAGCCGCCCAGCAGCCGCCGTGGCCGGACCCGGCCCGGCTGTCGGCCGTGACCGCCGAGCTTTCCGCGCTGCCCCCGCTGGTCATCGCCGCCGAATGCGAGCTGCTGCGGCAGCGGCTCGCCGCGGTCGCCCGCGGCGAGGCGTTCCTGCTCCAGGGCGGAGATTGCGCGGAGACGTTCGCCGGGGCGACCGCGGATGCCGTCCGGGCGAAGATGCAGACGCTGCTGCAGATGGCCGTGGTGCTGACCTACGGGGCGAGCGTTCCCGTCGTGAAGATCGGCCGGATGGCCGGCCAGTTCGCCAAGCCGCGCTCGGAGCCTGCCGAGCGGCGAGGCGGCCGCGAGCTGCCCGCCTACCGTGGTGACGCCGTCAACGGCTTCGATTTCACCCCGGCGGCACGAACACCGGATCCGAGGCGGCTGCTGCGCGCCTATCACTGCTCGGCCGCCACGCTGAACCTCAGCCGCGCCTTCACCACCGGGGGCTACGCGGACCTGCATCAGGTACATGCCTGGAACCAGGACTTCGTCAGCGAGAGCCCGGCCGGGCAGCGATACGAGCGGCTGGCCGGGGACATCGACAGGGCGCTGGCCTTCATGCGGGCGTGCGGCGCCGATCCCGAGGAGCTGCGCTCCGTCGAGCTGTACTCCAGCCATGAGGCGCTCATCCTGGACTACGAGCACGCCCTGACCCGGATCGACGCCGGGTCCGGGCATGCCTACGACACGTCGGCCCATTTCCTCTGGATCGGCGAGCGGACCCGCGCGCTCGGCGGCGCCCACATCGAGTTCGCCCGCGGGATCCGCAACCCCATCGGCGTCAAGGTGGGCCCGGACGCCGCTCCCGCCGATGTGCTGGCGCTGGTCGGGAAGCTCAACCCCGGCGGCGAGCCGGGCCGGCTTACCTTGATCACCCGGCTTGGCGCCGGGCGGGTCCGCGACCTGCTGCCGCCGCTCATCCGGGCCGTCAGCGCGGCTGGCGCCCCGGTGGCCTGGGTGTGCGACCCGATGCACGGGAACACCTTCGAGGCACCGAGCGGCCACAAGACCCGCCGTTTCGATGAGGTGCTCGCCGAGGTCCAGGGCTTCTTCGAGGTCCACCGGCGGCTGGGCACCCATCCGGGCGGCATTCACATCGAGTTCACCGGTGACAACGTGACCGAGTGCGTGGGCGGCAGCCATCAGATCGCCGCGGCCGACCTGCACCAGCGTTATGAGACCGTATGCGACCCGCGGCTCAACCGCAGTCAGGCGCTGGACCTGGCCTTCATGGTTGCCGGGAGCTGCCGGCGGCCGCCCAGGCCGCCGGCCCGTTCCTGACCGCGGCGCGGCCCGCGGCTGCCGCTGCGGGCTCCCAGTCAGGCCGCAGCGGCATCCCGGACTCCCCGTTGGCGCCGACCTTGACGCCGAGGAACTGGTGCAGCTGGATCTGGTTGCGCTCGAAGCCGAGCCGCGACCCGGCCATGTACAGCCGCCAGACCCGGGCGGTGCCGTCGCCCACCTCGGCAACCGCCTCGTCCCAGTGCGCGTCCAGGTTCGCGCACCACTGCGCCAGCGTCCTGGGGTAATGCTCGCGCAGGTTCTCCGCATGCCTGACCTCGAAGCCGGCGTCATGCATCAGCGACACCAGGTAGCCGGGTCCTTCCAGCTCCCCGTCAGGAAACACGTACCGGTAGATGAACCCGTCAGTCACCCTGGCCGGGCCCCGGTTGTCAGGACGGGTGATGCAGTGATTCAGCAGCCGGCCCTCAGGCCGGAGCTTGCCGAGCAGGAAGCTGAAGTAGCCAGGCAGCTGCGCCTTGCCGATGTGCTCGGTCAGGCCGATCGAGCTGACGGCGTCGAAGCCGGTCTCGGTCACGTTCCGGTAGTCCAGGTGCCGGACTTCGGCCAGATCCGACAGGCCCGCCTCGGCGATGGCATGCCGCGCCCATTGCGCCTGCTGCCTCGACAGCGTGACGCCAAGCGCGCGGACGCCGTACTCACGGGCGGCATGGATGACCATCGCGCCCCAGCCGCAGCCGACGTCCAGCAGCCGCATCCCCGGCGCGAGCGCGAGCTTGCGCGCGACGAGGTCGGTCTTGTATGCCTGCGCCTCCTCCAGCGTCGCGTCCGTCGTCGGGTAGCAGGCGCAGGTGTACCCCATCGACGGTCCGAGCACCCACTCATAGAACCGGTTGGACACGTCGTAGTGATGCGAGATGGCGCTGGCGTCACGGCCCTGGGAATGCCGCCGGCCCGACAGCCAGCGGCGGCGGACCCGGACCTCCTGGGGCGGCGGCGGAACCCGCGGCAGCAGCACCCGCGGGCCGCCGAGCTCGCGCAGCAGGCGCAGCCGCTCCGCCAGGTCAAGCTCGATCCGCTGCGCCGGGGCCATCCTGGCCAGCGCCGCGTGCATGTCGCCCTCGACGTCGAGGTGGCCGGAAACGTAAGCGCGGGCCAGGCCGAGCGCGCCCGGCGCCTGGGCCAGGTAGGACACGGCGGTCCGGTCGCGCACCAGGATTTTGACCGGCGAGCTGGCCGAGCCGGCTGAGCTCCCGTCGAAGGCATGGAACTCGACAGGGGCATCCGGGCCTGCGACCCGCTCGAACACCTCAGCCAGCGCCATATCTGCCATCCCCTTCGTCACTGCGGGTGAACGCACTTGTCATAGAGCCCGGCCAGCCGGCCGTCAGCGTCATAGTCGCCCTTCAGAATGGCATATTCCGCCCCGTTGTAGCGCTCCCGGAACTCGTCGCGGGAGTAGAAGGACGTAGAGTACAACCCCTTGTGACCGCCGAGCTGGCCGACCTTGTCTTCGATCCTGCGGTTGTGATACCCGTCCTCGGCGCCCGGCGGCAGCGGCACGGTTCCCCAGAAGCCGAAATTCACGTACACCTGGCCCGGCTTCATCGGATACAGGGGCCAGGTCCGTGTTCCGCGCAGCCGCACCGGGCACAGCCAGACCGGGCTCATCCCGACCTCGGCGGAGAAGAACCGGAGGAACTCAGCGCAGCGCTCGATCGGGATTTCCACGTCCTGGATCACCGCCTCGCGCGCCGGGGCGCCGCGGCGGGCGTTCATGACGTCCGTCAGGCCGTGCCGCCGATCGAAGGCAACGAGCCGGCGGTACACGTCCGAGCGGCGGTAGCGGCGCGGCCAGGCGCGCCGGATCAGCGGTCGCTGCACCCCGAGGGCGCTCGAGCACCAGAACCAGTCGGTGTCCCACCGCCACAGGTAGTCCCGGATGGTCAGGAAGTCCTCCCGCGGCCCGCGGATCGACTGATAGTAGATCCGCTCCCTGGTGTAGTCGCCGAGCCAGGGCGCCACCGCGCTGAACGCTCCGACGGTCAGGTACATCTCGGCCGGGCCGAATGCCGTGCCGTCGACGAAATCCGCCCGGTGACCGTCGTAGCTCCCGTCCCTGGCGATCTGCGCGACCGCGTCGAAACAGGCTTCCTCGTCGGCGAACCTGAAGTGCCGCAGATGCACATACGGACTGACCGGCTCGAGCTCGATGGTCAGCGAGAGCGCATAGCCGAGCGTGCCGTAGGAGTTGGGGAAGCCGCGGAACAGGGCCGCGTGCTCGTTCTCGTCCGTCGCCAGCACGACCCTGCCATCGCCGGTGAGGATTTCCATATCGAGGACCGACTCGTGCGGCATGCCGCTGCGCAGCGAGGTCGACTCGATGCCCAGCCCGCTGACGGCACCGCCGAGCGTGATCGTCTTCAGCTGCGGCACGACGAGGGGCATCAGGCCGCGGCGCAGCGTGGCGTCCGCGAGGTCCTCGTAGGTGGTCATCCCGCCGACGATGGCGGTCCGCCCGGCGGCGTCAACCTGCAGGACGCGGCCGAAGGCGGCCACGTCCAGGCCGGCGCCCACCGCGGAATCGCGGAACCGGAAGAGATTCGACGTGCGTTTGGCCAGCCTGACCGGGCGGTCGGCGGGAATCGCCGCGTAGGCCCGCTGGAGATGTGCGACTGCTGCCTGATGCCCGGGCAGCGCAGGCCGCCCGGGGGCCACCGCCTGGCCGGCCAGCGGCCCGGCGGCCCGGCGGGCTGGATCACTGACTTCGGTCACGCAACCTCCTTGCGGCGGCCAGGGTCGCGGCTGCCCGGCGGCCGCTTTACTGGCCGTAGCTCCGCAGGAACCTGGCCAGGCGATCGATGGCGTCGTCCAGGACGGTGACGGCGGCCAGGGTTACCACGCGCACGTGGTCGGGGGTGGGCAGGTTGAATCCGGTCCCGTGCGAGAGCATCAGGTGCTGTTGCTCGAGCAGGTCGATGACCAGCCGCTCGTCATCAACAATCTTGTAGACATCCGGGTCCAGGCGGGGAAACACGTACAGCGCGCCGGCCGGCTTGGCGCAGTCGACGCCCGGGATCTCGGTCAGCTTCTGCCAGGCGAAGTCGCGCTGCTCCCGGAGCCTGCCGCCCGGCTGGAGCAGGTGAGTGATGTCGACCGTGCCGCCCAGAGCGGTCTGGATGGCGTGCTGGGCCGGCACGTTGGGGCATAGCCGCATGTTAGCCAGCAGCTCCAGCCCCTCCAGGTACTCGCTGGCCTCGTGCCGGGGACCTGAGACGACCAGCCAGCCGGAGCGGAAGCCTGCCAGCCGGTAGGCCTTCGACAGCCCGCTGAGGGTCAGCACCACCAGATCGGGAGCGAGCGCCGCGGCGCAGTAGTGCACAGCGTCCTCGTACAGGATCTGGTCGTAGATCTCGTCAGTGAGGACGAGCAGCCCATGCCGCCTGGCCAGGTCGAGCAGACCAAGGAGCGTCTGCCTGGAGTACACGGCGCCGGTCGGGTTGTTGGGGTTGATGATCACCAGGGCGCGGGTGCGCGGTGAGATACGCGCGGCGACGTCGTCGAGGTCCGGCGCCCACCCGGCCTGCTCGTCGCACCGGTAGTGCACCGCGCGGCCGCCGCACAAGCTCACTACACCGGTCCACAGCGGGTAGTCAGGGCTGGGCACGAGGACCTCGTCGCCGACGTTCAGCAGCGCCTGCAGCGCCATGGCGATAAGCTCGGACACGCCGTTGCCCAGGTACACGTCGTCCGGGCCGACCCCGGCGACCCCGCGGCGCTCGTACGACTGCGCAACGGCCAGCCTGGCTGGGTGAATGCCGCGCGCATCGCTGTAGCCCTGGGCGTCGCCGAGGTTCTGCACGACATCGCGCAGCACCGCATCCGGCGCGTCCAGCCCGAATGGCGCGGGGTTGCCCAGGTTCAGCTTGAGGATGCGGTGGCCCTCGGCCTCCAGCTGCCGCGCCCGCCGCAGCACCGGGCCGCGAATGTCATAACGCACGTCCTGAAGCCTGCTGGCCTGTGCCACCACGATCTTCGAGCCTCCTGTCGTCTTAGCCCGGCGCGTCGCGTCGCGGCTGCGCCCGGTGGCAGTCCGGCTCCGGTGACGGACGGCACCCGCATAAGTATCCCTGTCCGGGCACACTACCGTGCCAGCCCGGGTCCTGGTCAGCGCTCGGCCGTGCCGGGGCGGGCTGCGGCGGACTCGGCCGCGGCGGATCCGGCAGGGGCGGACTTGCGCATTTCCGGCGCGGGCGCGCGGGGCCTGGCCGCGCCGGCCGGCCCCGGCCCGGCGCCCGCGTAGCTGGCCGCGACCTGCTCGGGCGTCATCGGGAGCCGTGCGGCCGACGGCGGCAGCCCGGCCTGGATCGCCTCTGCGAGCAGCAGGGCCATGGAGTAGCCGGGGTCGGCGCCCAGCGCCCGCTCGATCGCTACGGACGCGAGCGCGCCATCGCCGGACTGCCAGGCGGTGAACGCCAGCAGGCAGGCCGGCGCCGGCACGTAATCCGGCTGCGCGTGCCGGACCAGATCGGCCCACAGCCGCCGGTGCGCCGCCCGGTGACACGGCTCCATCCGGGCCCATGCGTCATCACGTACCCGCAGGTCCGCGAGCACCACGGTGAGCCACGCAAGCTGATCGTGATCGCTAATCTGGCCGCCGGCCCGGTAGCTGCCGATCGCGTCCCTGACCGCGCGCCGGCCGGCCTGCGCGAGCACCCCGGCAGCGTCCCGGCCCTCGGCTGCTGCCGAGGCAGCCAGCTGCTCAGCCCGGCGCAGCCCGCGCGCCGTGGCCGGGCGCATCGAGGCGGCCGCCCCGGGCAGCGCGGCGAGCGTGCCGGCCAGCGCAGCCCGGTCTGGATAGGCGGCCAGCCCGGCCCTGTGCAGCGCCAGGGCAGCCGGGTGCCCGGCGGCATCGAACGGCACTCCCTCCGGCGGACAGCAAGCCGGGTCCTGGCACACGTACGACCAGTAACGGCCCGACTCGACCCGCAGCAGTTCCCTGATGGAGATGCCCGCCGCGGGCAGCAGCGCTCGCAGCAGGTCTGCCAGCGGAGTGACGAGGGTTCCCGGGCCGTATCCGACGATGATTGCGACGCCGATGTGCTGGCGTGTGATCACCTTGGTCGCGTGCGCGGCGATCTCGGCAGCCAGCGACGGATCAGGCGGGTCAGGCAGGTCGTAGCGGAAAGCCAGCCTGATCTGCGCGCGACGGCCGCTGATGCCCAGCACGACGAGACTGCTGGCCGGATGAAAGCCCAGCAAGTGCGGGACGACGGCCAGCACGCCGGCCGGCGAGCCGATCTGGACCCGGCTGTTCTGGCCGCCCCCGGCGGGCCCGCTCGGGCTGCGGTCATGATCACGGGGGCGATCCGCGGAGGGAGGCGGGGAATGTGTCATGGGGCCAGGCTCGCCGAGCGGGGCCGGCCGCCGCGAACCGCCAGCAAGGCAGCTGCGCGCATCCGCGCCCATGTCCACAGCCGGGGGAACCCCCTTGACAGCCCGAGCGCAGGCAGGCCTCGTCACCGGGGCGGACCAGCCGCAGCCGGGCACGGGTGCGCCAGGAAACGGTCACAGGGCAACGCCGAGCAGCGCATCTACGGTGTCTGTGATCAGGCTGGCCGAGCCCGCCGGGCTCGCAAGGTCCGCATCGGGCGGACGGGCGTTGCCGGCCATACCCGGTGCGCCCGCCGCGACGGCGACCGCCCAGCGGTCAACGGCAGCGAGGGCACCGGGGGCGTCGAGGTCGTCGGCGAGCCGCTCCCGCACTTCGTTCAGGACCGCCTGGCCAGAGGGCACTGTCCCGCCCGGCGCGCCAGCAGCGCCGCCCGGCCCCTCGGCTGAGCCGCGGCCAGCCCGGCCGCCGTGGGCCGCGAGCGCCGCCGCAGCGCGCCAGCGGGACAGCCGCCGCGTCGCCGAGGCGAGCCCCTCGCCGGTCCAGTCCCAGTCCTGCCGGTAGTGGTGGGCCAGGATCGCCAGCCGGATCGCCATCGGGTCGGCGCCGTCGGCCAGCAGCCGGGATACGAAGACCAGGTTGCCCAGCGACTTGGACATTTTCTCGCCGTCCAGCCGGACCATCCCGGCATGGGCGTACCGGCGGGCGAATACCTCCTCGCGGCCTGGTCCGCCCAGCGCGACGCGCGCGTGCGAGGCGCTCATCTCGTGATGCGGGAAGATCAGGTCGATGCCGCCGACCTGGAGGTCAAAGGCCCTGCCCAGATAGTGCGTGGCGATGGCCGCGCACTCAACATGCCAGCCCGGCCTGCCGCGGCCGAGCACCGACTCCCAGGCCGGCTCGCCCGGCCGCGCCGCCAGCCAGACAAGCGGATCAAGCGGGTCCTTCTTGCCCGGCCTGCCGGGATCGCCGCCCCGTTCAGCCGACAGCTGCGTCATCTCCGCCGGATCAAGGCCCGACACCGAGCCGAACAGCGGATCGGCCGAGCGGGCGAAGTACACATCGGCGTCCAGGTCATACAGCACGCCGCGATCGGCCAGCACCTGGTTGAAGCGCTCGATCACGCCGAGTGCCTCGACGGCCCCGACGTAGTGGTCTGGCGGCAGCACCCGCAGCGCCACCATGTCGGTCCGGAACAGCTCGATCTGACCTGCGGCCAGCTCCCGCCAGTCCACCTGGTCTCGGGCCGCACGTTCCAGCAGCGGGTCATCGACATCGGTGACGTTCTGCACGTAGCTGACCGAGTGGCCGGAATCCCGCCAGGCCCGGACCAGCAGGTCCCAGGCGATGTAGGTGGCCGCGTGACCAATGTGGGTGGCGTCGTAGGGCGTGATACCGCACGCGTAGACCGTGGCCGCCCGCGCGCTCGCGGCAACGGCGAGCTCGCCGCCCGCGGTGTCCCAGATCGTGGTCTCAGGGCCGCGGCCTGGCAGCTCAGGAACGGCGGTGTCGCGCCAGGACTCCATGCGCGCCAGGTTATCGCTGACCGCGCCAAACGTGCCGCCCGCCGGTTACCGGGCTCGCCGCGGGCAAGCCAGCACGCAAGGCATCGCGGCAGGATAAAGATGCCAGACCCGGGTGTCCGCCTGAGCGAGTCCGCCAATTGCGTCGTCGTGGCGGGGCGCCGGGACGGCGGATCCCGGTATGCCGCTTCGGTCTCGGCCGGTGACCGCAGGAGCTGACCGGGCAGGCTCCGCCGGGCCAGGGCAGGGCTAGGTCAGCCAGGACACCTTGCCGTGCAGGGCCGCGTAGCCAGCGAAAGCGACCGCGTCGATCAGCGCGTGGGCGATGATCAGCGGCATGACCCGGCCCCAGCGCCGGTAGAGGATGCCGAAGATCACGCCCATCGCCGCATTCCCGAGGAACGC
>DATJZH010000052.1:0-10555 GCA_035499215.1 Streptosporangiaceae bacterium
TCGACAATGTGCCTTTCCCCGCAAGGTAGGTGAAATGCAGGACGGCACCCGAGACCACGCCCGCAGCTACTATCTGCACCGGCTCGCCACCGCACTTGATACCCGTGGATTCCACGCCACCGTGAAAACCAGCTACCCCGCAGCGCTGCGGATCTTCATCCCCGGCGCCGACATGCTCGCCGAGAGCATCGACTGCTTCCCTGGCACCGACAGTGCTGGCCGGCTCTGCTGGTATTACCGATGGTCATGGGGCGAGGTCCTGCATGACGCGGCCGACCCGCCCGGCGCTGCCGCCAAGATCGCGGAGGTACTCGCCGCGCGGTAATGGCGGCGCCCATGCGAGGCCGTGCCGACCCGCCGCGGCCGGGCCGCAAGCATCCCTAGCTCGGCTGCGGCACCGGGGCAGGACGGTGAAGTCGGACGCCCGCCAGTGCCCGGCGATCCTGGCCCGGGTCTGGGCGTCCACCGGCCGCTCGGTCCGCAGGTCGGCGGACTGCCAGAATCCGGGGTGTCGCCGCGGGGCCGAGCGCGGACCTTGGCTACTTCGCGGTCCAGCCGCCGTCGATGGTGTAGGACGAGCCTGTTGCCATCCCGGCACCTGGCCCTGCCAGCCAGACTGCGAGCGCGGCGACCTCGTCCGGTTCAACCAGCCGCTTCACCGCGTTCTCCGCGAGCAGGACGGTCGCGACGACATCGTCCTCGGCAATGCCGTGCACCCGCGCCTGGTCCGCGATCTGCTTCTCGACCAGGGGCGTGCGCACATAACCGGGACTGATGCAATTGCTCGTCACACCGTGCGGGCCGCCTTCGAGCGCGATCACTTTCGACAGCCCCTCGAGGCCGTGCTTGGCGGCTACGTACGCGGACTTGTACGGCGATGCGCGCAGGCCGTGCACCGACGAGATGTTGATAATGCGGCCGAAACCGCGATCGTACATATCCGGCAGCGCGGACCTGACCAGCAGGAACGGCGCCTCGAGCATCAGCGAGAGAATCTGGCGGAACGCTCCGGGCGGGAACTCCTCGATCGGCGCCACGTGCTGGACGCCGGCGTTGTTCACCAGCACGTCGACATCCAGCGCGAGCGTCTCCAGCGCCACGGTGTCGGTCAGGTCGACGGTCCACGGCTCGCCGCCGGTCTGCGCGGCGATCTCGGCGGCGCCTGCCGAGTCGACATCGGCGGCGATGACATGCGCACCGGCGGCCGCCAGCGCCCGCGCGCACGCGGCGCCGATGCCGCTGGCCGCTCCGGTCACCAGGGCGCGGCGGCCGGCCAGCGGCTCAGCTGAACCGGCCGGAGGCTGAGTTGAGCCGGCCTGCGGCTCAGCTGACGGTGTCACGAGGCGGCTCCTCTTGTCGGGGCGGCAGGTTGACATCATGCGTCCGGCAATGACTCATCTCATATCGCGGGCGAACCGCCCGCAAGGCGGGCGGACCTTGCGGGCGGCCCGGGCCCGGGCAAGGCGGGCGCACCTAGCCCGGCTGGGCGGGCGGACCTGGCCCGGCTGGGCGGGCGGACCTAGCCTGCTGGACCGGCGGGCTCTCGGCCGGAGGAGCTACGTCATCGGGCGTTTCCGGCGTCTGGCTGCCTCCCGTGACACCTGCCGGCCGGTCGGCGTAGAACACGTTCACCTGCTGTTCCTCCCGGCGCTGGTTCTGCAGCGCCTGCAGCGCCATGCTCGCCCGGTCTGCCTCGGTGAGCGGCGGCTGGACAATCGCCCGCGGCCACAGGCGGCGCGCCAGCACCACATTGACCTCAGCGGCGTAGACCGTGACCTCGACGCCCAGATAGATCCATGCGACCAGGCCGAGCACGGTGGCGAAGACCCCGTAGACCGAGTCGCTGGTCAGATAGTGACGCACCAGATAGGTACCCAGGGCCTGCAGCAGCGTCCAGCCCAGGCCGCCGACCACCGCACCCGGCAGCAGCTTGCGGCTCGGGACGCCCGCGGGGGTCAGGACGCGGAAGCCGATGAAGTACATGCCGATGTTCGCCAGCGCCGCGAGCAGCTCCGCGACCGCGGCAACCGGGGCCGCGTTGTGACCGAAGGACGTCAGCCCGGTCAGCAGCGTCGTGACGACGACGCCAAGGCCGAGGACGCCGAGGAACAAGACGGCGCGGCCAAGACGCTGCAGGTATCCGGGTCTGGCCGGGCCGGGCAGATTCCACACCTGCGCCATGGTGAACAGGCCGGCCTGGGCGAGCCCGGTCGCACCCCAGATCAGGCTCAGCAGCCCGATGACCAGCCCGATGACGCTTGACCGGCGGAGCCGGTGAACGTTGCCCGCCAGCTGATTGCCGACCAGCGGGAAGTCCTTGGCCACCGCATCGAGCACTGCGTGGCGCACCGACGGATCGCTGGACGCGATCAGCCCGAGCAGCGTCACCAGGACCAGCAGCAGCGGGAACACGGCGACCAGGCCGGAATGAGCCAGGTTCCCGACCAGCACGCCGCCGTTGTCGTCACCGAATTTCTTGATCACGCCGAAGACGAAGGCGGCCGGCTTGTTGCGCTGCTGCGTCTGGTCCACCCGGCGGATCACGCGTTCTGCGGGGTTCAGCGCCGCCACCTCCCTGGCCTCACCCGGCCGGTCGTGCCGCCACCGTGCCGTCGCCGGCGGCACGCGCAGCGGGCAGCCCCGCCGGCTGCCCGCTGCCGCGGCAGTTAGCCCCGGAAGGCGTCCTTCACCTTTTCGCCGGCCTGCTTGACATCGGCTACGGCCCGGTCGCCCCTGCCCTCGGCCCGCAGGCCCTCGTCGCCGGCAGCCTCGCCGGTCTTCTCCTTCGCGTGCCCCTTGAGCTCCTCAGCTTTGTTCCTTGCCTTGTCCGCGGCTGACATGCCGATCCTCGATTCCTCTGACGGCGAGCGATCTGCCCGCCCCGGCGGTTATGTCCTGCGGCCCGACACTCCCCCGGCAGCGGGCACATACACATCGGCACGCCGCGCCCCGGCTCGTTGCCGGCAGGCGGCGGTACGATAGTTGCTATCTAGCAAGTAACTATCGGTGCGGGCCGCGGGTAGTTGCCTGCGAGCATCCGAACAGCTGGCCTGTGGCGTGTGGCCTGTGGCCTGTGACCTCAAGGAGCTGACGCGGTGAAGCGCCGCATCGGCACGTTCTGGCGCCTGACGTTCTCCTCGCTCAAGGTTCCCAACTACCGGCTGTACTTCACCGGCCAGTCGATCTCGCTCGCCGGGACCTGGATGCAGATGACGGCGCAGTCCTGGCTCGTGCTCACGCTCACCCACTCCAGCACCGACCTCGGCCTCGCGCTTGCACTGCAGACCGTGCCCATTCTGCTTCTCGCGCCGTACGGCGGCGTTGTCGCCGACCGGACCGACAAGCGGCGGCTGATGGTCGTGCTGCAGACCTTGATGGGCCTGCAGGCCCTGGCCCTCGGCCTGCTGACCGTTCTCGGCGTCGTCCGCTTCTGGCAGGTCTGCTTGCTTGCCGTCATCCTCGGGCTGAACAACGCCTTCGAGAACTCGGCCCGGCAGGCCTTCGTCCGGGAGATGGTCGGCAAGGACGAGCTGCGGAACGCGATCACGCTGAATTCAGTGACGGTGAATGCCGCCCGGGCGGTCGGGCCGGCCATCGGCGGCATCCTCATCGCCACCGTCGGCATCGGGGTCTGCTTCCTGGTCAACGCAGCGAGCTTCGCCGCGGTCGTCACCTCTCTGCTGGTCATGAACCGCTTCGCGCTGCGGCCGAGCCCGCCGGCGCCGCGGGCCAGGGGCCAGCTGCGCGAGGGCCTGCGGTATGCCGCGCGGACCCCCGCCATCGCCATTCCGCTGGCAATGATGAGCCTGGTGGGCCTGCTTGCCTACGAGTTCCCCGTTTCGCTTCCGGTGCTGGCCGAGCGCACGTTTCACGGTGGCTCGGAGGCCTACGGCTTCATGACTGCGGCGATGGGCGCCGGCGCGGTGGCCGGCGGCTTGTACACGGCCGCACGCGGCCGTACCGGGCTGCGGCCGATGATCATCGCTTCGGTGGGTTTCGGCGCTGCGATCCTCGCCTGCGCGTTCGCCCCCGTCCTCGCGCTGGCCTACGCCGCGCTGGTGTTCGTGGGCTGGGCCAGCGTGTCTTTCATCGCCACCGGGAACTCCACCATCCAGCTCAGCTCCGAGCCGCGCATGCGGGGCAGGACGATCGCGCTCTGGCAGGTCGCCTTCCAGGGGACGACGCCCATCGGCGGCCCGGCGATCGGCTGGATCATCGCCCTGTCCGACCCGCGGATCGGCCTCGCGGCAGGTGGCGCGTCCTGCCTGCTCGCCGCGGTCGGCGGCATCGGGCTTGCCGCGGGCTGCCGAAGGTCGCGGCCGGCCCGGGCAAGCGGTCACGGCGAGCCTATCCGTGCGTCAGCTCGCCGGACTTGAGCCCGCTTCGGAGCATGAAGCCGCCGATCATCTCGAAAATGCCCATCACGACGAACCAGATGCCGATCAGGACGGCCAGGACCTTGACTGAGGATTCGGGCGCCGCCACAACCACGATCCCGGCGATGATGCTGACGATGCCGAAGGCGATCCACCACGCCTTCCCCTCGCGAACGCCGCCGGAAATTCCGCCGATGAGCGCGGCAAGCCCCTGAACGATCCAGGTGATGCCGATGAACAGCCCGATCAGCGCCACGGTGAGGTGCAGATGCCGGATCAGGATGACGCCGATGACCACGAACAGCAGGCCCGCGATGCCGAGCCAGACCCGGTGCGTCTCCCGCGGATCGAACACCCGGATCAGGTGAAATATCCCCGAGATTATCAGCAGGATGCCCAGCAGGACCGCGATCACATTCAGCGATCCGGTCGGGTGAAAAGTCACGACGAGCCCGAGGATCAAGGTCAGCGCGCCGAGGAAGATCGTCGCCTGCCACGCGCCCGCCAGCATGCCCGGCGGTACCTGCTGCTCGTCATATTCGGACGTCATTGGCGCTCCCGTTTGCCTGGCTGGAGCCTGACCCTGCGGAACGGCTGGCCTGAACCTGCGTCAGGCATTCCGTTCTTGCCCATGCTCGGCATCCAGCGGCGGAATGTCCTCACCCGATCTGGGTGATAGATTTCTGGCCAGCAGGCGGGGCAGGAAAACAAGATCACCCCGGTGACGGCCCGACCCGTCGCGGGCAGGCAATGGCGCCGCCCTCCCCCCTGCCTGACGGCGCCCGCCCGGCCTCAATCGCCTGGCTGACCTGCCTTTCGTGCCGCAGCGCCAGGATGCTCCACCAGGGCGATTACCCTGCTCGCCATGAACCGTGCGGTCCGGACCGCGGCGCCGCCCCTGGTCAGCTCGCTTACTTCCACCATGCCGCGCCTGTTGACAATCTCGACGCGCCGTCCGGCGCGAGTCGCCACGACGTCATAAGTCTTCGTGACGCCGCCCGCGTCCACGACGACCTCCACGCGGTCACCCTTCATGCGCAGCGGTCCGCTGGCCGGCGGCGAGCCGCGGCGCGGCTGCATGTCATGCCAGGTTTAGTACCCGGCAGATCCGCGGTGACGCGCGGCTCTAGTACCGGGAGCTCCGCCGTGACGCGCGGCGCGGATCTCTCACCCGGCAGGGCCGGCGCCACTCAGCGCAGCAGCGCGGGCCGTGGACAGGTGCAATCAGGATCCCGGCTCCTGCCTGGCCGGCGCCCGCTAGCCTGGTGCCAGGGGCCCGTCGGCGAAGGGAGCCCCGGTTGGCAATTGCTGCGCTGGTCCTGTGGCTGCTGACCGGCGCCGCTGGCATTGCCCTGCTGCGGGCAGGGAACGCGGCCAGGCGCCGGCTGTCGGGCCCGGTGCCGGCCGCGAGCGGGCCGGCCCGTATCGCAGCGATACCGCTGACCGCGGAGGGCAAGCCGCCGCCGGTTCCGCACCCGAAGGTGACGGCTCCGCCCGGCGAGCACCCGCTGCTCGAGTTCACCCATCCGGCACTCGCCCTCATCGGAACAGCGTGCTGGTTTCTCTTCACATTCATCCACTACCAGCCGCTGGCCTGGATCTCGCTCGGGGTCCTGCTGGTCACCATCGGGGCCGGACTCGGCTGGCTGACCGTCGGCACGCTCGCCGCCAGGCGTCCCGGCGCCGTGCGGCGGACCTTCCCGTCCCGGCTGGCCGTCCTGCACGGCCTGGCCGCCGCGGTCACCGTCGCACTCGCGGTCGTCGCAGCGCTGGCCGCAAGCCGCCGCTGACGTGGACGCCGCCCACAGCCGGGCGCGCGGCGCGGCCGGGCAGACAGGCGGCGGGCGAGCCGGCCTGTAGGCCGGGTTCTGTGCGCCCGCTCGCGCGGGCCGGCGGCCATCCATCTGGGACTGCCGTTGCCGGCAGCCTCGTGCGGTCTACCCGCGAGCATCGGGCGGGCCGCCCTCGAACGCTCGCGCAGGAGCCGCGCCCGCAGGCGCGGGCCCCCTCTTGACCTTGCTCCGGGTGGGGTTTACCAAGCCGCCCGGATCGCTCCGGGCGCTGGTGGTCTCTTACACCACCGTTTCACCCTTACCCCCGGACGGATCCGGGAGCGGTCTGTTCTCTGTGGCACTTTCCCGCGGGTCACCCCGGGTCGGCGTTACCGACCACCCTGCCCTGCGGAGCCCGGACCTTCCTCGGCGCTCCCGGAGACCGGAAGCGCCGCGGCCGCCCGGCCGCCTCGCCCGCCGCTGCGCCCAGCCTAGGGCCTCTGCGCCGGCGCTGGTGAAGGTCGTACGGCCTTAGCGGATAAGGCCGCCGAGGACGCCGCCGTACTCCGGCTCGCCCGAGCTCTCCGACGGCGATGCGATTGCGGGCGCCGGACCGTCGTTGCGGGGAGTCGCCGGCCGCCGCCGGGCGGCATCCTGCCGCACGCTCACGCCGGCCGCAGAGCTCTTCGGCTTCGCTGCGGTCCTGGCCTTCGCAGCGGACCTCGGCTTGGCTGCAGTCCCGGGCTTGGCCCCGGCCGCGGCCTTGACCGTGGCGGCCTTCGCCTTGGCATTCGTCTTCGGCTTCACGCCCGTGCCGGGCTTCACGCCCGTGCCGGGCTTCACTGAAGCGCCGGGCTTCACCGAGGCGCCGGGGTTCACCGTAGCGGCGGACTTCGCCTTGGTGCTCGCCCTGGCCATGGTCCTGGCCTTCCCTGCCGTCGTCTTCGGCTTGGCTGCGGTCCCGGTCCGCGCCGATGTGCCGGCGGCCCAGGCAGCGGGCTTTGCCGCAGCAGGCTTGGCGACTGACATCGTCTTCGCGGCCGCGGTCAGTGCCTTGGCAGCCGTCGTCATGCCCTTGGTGGCGGTATTCATCGCTTCGATGGCGGTGGACATCGTCTTGGCAGATGATGTGGCCTTGCTTGTGGCCGCCGTCATCTTGGCGGCTGCCGAAGTGACCTTGGTCGCTGCTGATGACACCGTCCGCGCAGCGGTCATCGCCGTCGGCGAGCTCTTGCTCGCTGCAGGACGTGCTGTCTTCGCCGCTGTCGTGCTCGCGCTGGTCCTGGCCTTCGGCCGCGCGGCGGCCCCCTTCGCAGCAGGGGCGCTCGTCGGCTTGCCGCGGGCGGTACCCGCCGTGCTCGGGTGAGCGGCCCCGCGGGTCGTGTTCTGTGCAGGCACTGAATTCCCCCCGTCTTGATCAATTACGGGAAGAGCTATTCCACCAGCGAACGACATCTACACGCCCGATGACCGCCGTATTCGAAGAACAATGGCCTCAAGCAGGCTGAAATGATCAGCTAACGAACTGGCGTAATGGCATCAGCGGCCGCCAGACCGCAGGTGCGCGGTGTCGTTGAGCGTCCTGACCAGTGCGGGCCCGTCGGAGAACCAGTCGATCTCGCACAGTGACGCGACACTCAGGTGCATGCGGAACAAGGCAGCGGGCGGCGCGAGCAGCGCACGGCAGACAAGTGTCTTGATCGGCGTCACGTGGCTGACGAGCAGGACCGTGCGGCCGGGGTACGCGGCCAGCAGCCGGTCAAGCGCACCGAGGACCCGGTGCGCCGCGGCGGCGAAGCTCTCGCCCCCCGGCGGCGCGACATCGGCACTGGCAAGCCAGGCCGACATCTCTTCCGGCCACTGCGCGCCCGCCTCGGCGAAGGTCATGCCCTCCCATTTGCCGAAGTCCGTCTCGACCAGGTCGTCGTCGACTTCCAGCGGGGCGCCGGTGGCCTGCGCCGCTGCCTCCGCAGTGCGCCTGGCCCGCCGCAGCGGCGAGGTCACGATGACGTCGACACCGCGGCCGGCCAGGCACCGCGCGGCCGCGGCGGCCTGGCGCTTGCCCGCCTCGTTGAGCGGGATGTCGCCGCGCCCGGCGAACCTCCGCTCCGCCGACAGCGGGGTCTCGCCATGCCGCAGCAGCAGCGTGGTCGTCTTCTGGCCGTGCTCGGGCCCCCACGCGGCTGCCGCAGCGGGCGGGTCGGCCTCCAGCCGGGCTGGCGTTTCCGGCATGACCATGGCAGAACGGCTCGCGCCCTGCCGCTCGGCTGCGCCGGGCTTCCCGGCGGCCGCCGCATCCATGGCCTTGTTCGCCAGCCGGTCGGCCCTGGCATTGCGGGCGCGCGGGATCCAGGTGTAGCTAACCTGGCCCAGCCGGGCGGCCGCCTCCCTCGCCGTCCTGGCCAGCGTCCGCAAGGCCGCGTCCTTGATCTGCCAGCGCCCCGACATCTGCTCGACGACCAGCCTGGAGTCCATCCGCACCTCGGCGTCAGCCCCGGCCGCGAGGTCGGCAGCCGCCCGCAGGCCGGCGATGAGGCCGGAGTACTCGGCGACGTTGTTGGTGGCCGTGCCCAGGCTGTCGTGCACCTCGGCGAGCACTTCGCCGGTCTGGGCGTCGGTGACCAGCGCGCCGTACCCGGCCGGGCCTGGATTGCCGCGCGAGCCGCCGTCAGCCTCGATGACGAACTTGCGGGTCACAGGCCCGACTCGGCAGTGCGCACCAGGATCCTGCGGCATTCCTCGCAGCGCAGCACCTCGTCCGGGTCGGCGGCCCGGATGGTGTTCAGATCCACCGTGTTCAGCGAGAGATGACAGCCCTCGCACCGGCCGCGCCGCAGCGCGGCCGCGCCCACCCCGCCGTGCTGCACCCGCAGCCGCTCATAGAGGTCCAGCAGAGCAGCCGGAAGCTCGGCCGTGACGGCGGCGCGGCGGTCGGCCGCCTTGCCGGCGAGCTCGGCGAGCTCGGCGAGGGCCGCGTCGCGGCGGCCGGTAACGGCCTGCCGGTCAGCGGAGATCCGCTCTCGCTCGGCGGCGGCCGACCGCTGCTCGGCCTCGGCGCTCTCGCGGCGCTCCATCACCTCCAGCACGATTTCCTCGAGGTCATCCTGGCGCCGCAGCAGCGAGGCGATCTCGGACTGAAGGCTCTCCAGCTCTCGCGGCGACGACACCTGGCCCGTATCCAGCCGCCGCTGGTCGCGCTGGATGCGGGTCCGCACCTGCTCGACGTCGGCCTCTGCCTTGGCCTGCTCGCGCCGCAGGTCCCCCTCCCTGGCCGCCAGCGCGGCCAGCGCGTCGCGAAGCTCAGTGCCGCGCTGCTCAATCAGCTCCAGCTCTGCGTGCTCGGGCAGGCTCCGTCTGCCGTGGTCGAGTCTGCTCAGCTCGGCATCCAGATCGGCAAGCTCAAGCAGCCGCAGCTGCGCGTCGGGAGAAGCTTTCACGGGCCCACGTTAGCCTGCCTGGCCGGCGCTGTCGCCCGGGTGAGCGGGTAGCCCGGCCGGGCCCGGCCGCCGGGATCGGGAAAGGCCCCCAGCGGGACACGTCGCTGCGGTAAACCTGGGGCACATGGAGATCCCCCGCATCAGCAGGCCCTACATGCCCGGCTACGGAATCCTTGGCCCGGCCCAGGGAAGCGGCTTGCTCCCCTGGTCCTGGGCAGCCGAGCGGCTGACTTCGGCGCGCAACTACTGGGTGGTCTCCGTCCGGCCCGACGGCCGGCCGCATTCCATGCCGGTCTGGGGGATGTGGGACGACAGCACGCTGTGGTTCGCCACGGCCGTGCAGTCGCGCAAGGCGAAGAACCTGGCGGCCGATCCGCGCTGCGTCATCACCACGGAAGATGGCAGCAATCCCGTCGTGATCGAGGGCATCGCCGACGTGGTCACCGAGCCGGCCAGCATCCGCCGGGTACTTGATCTGATGAACAGCAAGTACGGCACCGACATCGAGCCGGGCTTTCTTGATCCCCAGGTCAACGCCACGATCGCGGTCCGGCCGCAGCAGGTGATCAGCATGCGGCACGGCGATTTCACTGGCTCGCCGACCCGCTGGCAATTCGGTCCCTGACCGCGGTCACGGCGCGGACGGCAGCGCTGCGCCTGCTATCCCCGGCTCAGGCTGAGCATCAGCACCGGCGGCGATGTCGGCTGCGGCGAACCGCCGGCCGGCTCCACGGTCATGCCGATCCGCTCGCGTGCCGACAGGCCCGATATCACCACCGGGCCGCTCATCCCGGCTCGTTCACCCGGCAGCAGGCCGACCGCCTTCATCCCGGACGGCCCCTTCAGCCAGAGCTCGTAGCGCTCAGCGGCCGGAAGCGCCCGCAACCCCGCGGCCGTGAAGACAAGCTCGCGCTCGGCGTGCGACATCACCACGGTTGCGCTGCCCCCGGTGGTGATGCGCGCGGTCAGC
>DATJZH010000053.1:0-3415 GCA_035499215.1 Streptosporangiaceae bacterium
GTGTGCGGTGGCGAACTCGTCGCGGCGGTCGGCTACCCGCAGGTCAGCGCGCTCGTCGCCGAGCTCGCGGAGGTGCGGCCCGGCGGCGCGGATGCCTGGCTCCAGGTGCCCGGGGTCGGCTCGTGCCCGGCCGCGGCGGCCATGCTCGAGTATCCGCCCGGCGCTAGGCTCGTGCTCGCGCGATCGGGGTCGCACGGCTTGTCCCCTGAGGAAACCGGGCTACTGCGGGGGATGGCCAGGGTCGCGGCGATGACCATGCGGATGCTGGACATCCTGGACCAAGAGCGTTCCGCGCGGGACGAGGCCGGCGGGCTCACACGCGAGCAGGCTGCGTTGCGCCGGGTGGCGACGCTGGTCGCCAGGGGGGCCTCTGCGGAGGAGATGTTTTCCGCGGTGGCGGGAGAGGTGGCACGACTGTCGGAGGCAGACGCCACCATGGTCCTGCGGTATGAAACTGACGGCTCCGCGACAGTCATGGGGGGTTGGGGCGATCACGGGGGCCACCTGGCAGTCGGTGTGCGAATGACGGTGGAGGGCCAGGGCGTTGCCGTCTCGGTTCTCCGCACGGGCCGGTCGGCGCGAGCCGTCCCGTTCGCCGGGCCGCCCGGGTCGGTCGCCGACGCCTTCCGGCGCGCCGGGGTGCGGGCCGGCAGCGGGAGCCCGATCCTCGTTGAGGGGCGGCTGTGGGGGGTGATGATCGCAGCGCGCGCGGGCCCCGAACCGCTGCCACGTGTAGCCGAGGACCGGATTCCAGCCTTCACCGAACTCGTCGCCGCGGCGATGGCGAACGCCGAATCGCGTGGGGAATTGCGCCGTGTCGCCGACGAGCAGGTCGCTCTGCGCCGGGTCGCGACGCTCGTCGCGCACGGAGCGCCGCCGACTGCGGTGTTCGCGACAGTCGCCGAGGAGGTGGGCCGCCTCTTTGCGGCCGAATCCACGATTGTGGCCAGATACGACCCGGACGGCACGGTGGTGGTCGGCTCCTGGAGCCGGACCGGTGAGCCATATGCCCTGGGGAGCCGCATGCCACGCGGCGGTCAGAATGTGACCACGCTGGTGTTCCAGACCGGCCGGCCGGCGCGGATCGACCGGTACGCAGCCGACGACTCCAGTGTCGTGACGGCCATCGCGCGCCGCGGCGGCATGCGATCGGCCATCGGCGCGCCGATCATCGTTGAGGGCCGCCTCTGGGGAGCGATGGCCCTGGGCAGCCCGCGCGAGGCAGGACTAGCCCCCGGCCTGGAGGAGCGCCTGGCAGCTTTCGCCGAACTGGCCGCGACCGCGATCGCCAACGCTGAAGCGCGTGAGGAACTGCGCCGCGTCGCCGACGAGCAGGCCGCGCTACGGCGGGTGGCGATCCTGATCGCCCAGGCGGCACCGCCGGAGGAGCTGTTCTCCACCGTCATCGAGGAGGTAGGGCGGCTGCTGTCAGTCGACATAGCGGCACTGGGCCGCTACGGCACGGCGACCGAGACGCTGGTGGCCGCCTGGAGGAAGAGCGGCACGTTCGGCGACCTCGGGAACACGTCGAGGCTCGGTGGCAACAACGTTGCCACGCTCGTGTTCGAGACGGGCCGTCCGGCGCGGATCGACCACTACCTCGATGCGACGGGCGAACCCGCAGCGGCCGCCCGCCAGTGGGACCTGCGCGCGAGCGTCGGCGCGCCTGTCACCGTCCAGGGCAGGCTGTGGGGCGTCATATACGCGGCGTCCATCAGCGACGAGCCACTGCCAGCGGATACCGAGGCCCGGCTGGTGAACTTTACCAAACTGCTCGCCACGGCGATCGCGAACGCGCAGGCACGCGGGGAACTGCATGCGATCGCCGATGAGCAGGCCGCGCTGGGCCGCGTGGCGACGTTGGTCGCCCGGGCGGCGCCACCAGGAGAGGTGTTCACTGCGGTCGCCGGAGAGGTCCATGGGTTGCTTGATACCGACTTGACGGCCGTGAGCAGGTACGACCCGGACGACATGGCGACCGTGGTCGGCGCCTGGGCGGCGATCGCCGGCCCCCCTCTCGATGTCGGCTATCAGCGCCGCCTCGGCGAGCGGACCGTCCGGACGCTGGTGTTCCGGACCGGTCGGCCGGCGCGGATCGACGACTTGGGCGAGGAGGCCGGACCATGGGTAACCGCCGCCGACGTGCGCTCGGCTGTGGGTGTGCCGATCAGCGTCGAGGGCCGACTGTGGGGGGTTATCAGCGTGGCGTCCGGGCGCGGGCGGCCGCTGCCGGCGGACACCGAGGAGCGGCTGGCCGGTTTCACCGAGCTGGTCGCGACCGCGATCGCAAACGCGGAGGCCCAGGCCCAGCTAACGGCCTCGCGCGCCCGTTTGGTCGCGACCGCTGACCAAACGCGCCTGCGCATCGAGCGCGACCTGCACGACGGCGCACAGCAGCGGCTCGTCTCGCTCGCTCTCCAACTGCGGGCGGCACAGGCGGCGGTGCCGCCGCAGCTCAGCGAGCTGAGCGCCGAACTCGGCCGGGTGGCTGTCGGGCTGGGCGGCGCGCTCGATGAGCTGCGCGAGTACGCCCGCGGGATTCACCCCGCGATCCTGGCTGAGCGCGGTCTCGGCCCGGCCCTGAAGACGCTCGCCCGCCGCTTCCCGGTTCCCGTCGACCTCCAGATGCAGGTGGAAGGGCGGCTGCCCGAGCGGGTCGAAGTCAGCGCGTACCACGTCGTCTCGGAGGCGCTGGCCAACGCGGCCAAGCATGCGCACGCCTCGGCTGTCACCGTCATCGCCGAGGTCATCAATGAGGTGCTGCGTGTAGTGGTTCGTGACGACGGCGTCGGCGGCGCCGGCTTCACCCGCGGCACCGGCCTGGTCGGGCTCAAGGATCGCGTAGAGGCACTCGACGGCCGGATCTTCCTCGACAGCCCGCGCACAGCGGGAACCACCCTGCGCGTGGAGCTCCCGCTCACCGACGCCGGCCAGCCCCGGCTAACCCAGCGCCGCGATTACGGCAGCGACTGAGCCGGGCTGGCGCCTGGGTGTCTCCGCAGTGGGCTCTCGCCGGACAGCTCGCGGTCAAGCTGACGTTCGGCCAACTGCAATACCGCGAGCAATTCTGGCTGCTTCTCCCTCAACAGCCTGCGCAGATCGGCGTGGTTCTCCCTGGCGCGCTCGGTCTTTCCGGTAGCGGTCACGGCTGTCGTGCCTGCTCCTGGGATCGCCGGGTCGTCCGGTCAGGCAGCCGCAGCCAGCACGACCGGGACCTGGGCTTGGGCCTGGGCCGGGGGGACGATGCCCCGGCCACCGGGCAGCAATGCGCCGTCGTCGTCGAACAGAACGATTCCGTTGCAGAGCAGGCTCCACCCTTGCTCCGGGTGACCGGCCACCACACGTGCGGCCAGGCGATCCGACGCCAGTACGTCTGGGCATCGAGGCTGGTGCTGGCACATATCTCCTCCTGGGA
>DATJZH010000054.1:0-4639 GCA_035499215.1 Streptosporangiaceae bacterium
GCGAGTCCTCGCGCGAGCGGCACGGCATCACCCGAGAGTCCTCACGCAGGGCTTCCCGCCGCCGGAGCAGATGCTGGACTACCGGCGCGGCCAGTCCTCGTGACGGGCCTGAGTCGGCGGACGCCGGGCGACTGCCAGCTACGCGCTAGCGGAATACCCATTCTGGGCCAGGATCTGAAGCAGGCCAACCAGCGATGCCGAATTCCAGATCTTCCCCGCAGCTATCAGACCCGGCACCCACTCCAGAGGCACCCATTCCCAGCAGTCGATCCCCTCCGAGCTGACGGCATCGCCCGTCCGCTCAATATCCCCGCCGACGAAAACGACATGCTCGCCGTCCGCCGACTCCGCCGCCGGCTGGAACGACACCAGATGCCCGACGTGGCCCGCACGGTAACCGGCCTGCTGCTCCAGTGCGCGTACTGCCGCCTGCTGTGGCTCCTGATCCTCATCGACCAGGCCGCCCGGCAGTTCCCATCCCCACCGATCCTGCACGAACCGGTGACGCCACAGCAGCAGCACGCGGTCCAGCTCGTCAATCAGCACTATTGCCGCTGCGCGCTGCAGCCGGACAACGTGCCGCCAGATCCGCTCCCCGTCCGGCAGCCCGACGTCCACCTGCCCCAGCCACACCTCCGGACTGTCGTAGATTGTCCGCTCGCCGAACGTCCGCCACCGACTCGGCCCATCATCCGATGCCTCAGTCACGACCACGACGCTAACGCCTCCCCTTCCGCGGGCCGAGGCGGACCGCCAGCCAGAGACAGGCGCCGCAGGTGACCACGCACGGGTGCGGGTACGCGTGCAGTGCGGTGCGGCATGAAGCCGTGGCGCTCATCGCGCCGGGCCCGCCTGCCCGTCACGCGTCTACCGCCACGGGCTCGCGTTAGTACACTTTTCGATATATTCTTAGGCGAGGCAGCAGGGGAGGCGAACCCGTGACCAGAGACTCGATCCGCGGGTCATCGGACCGCAGCATCCTGATCTTGACCAGCCTGGCCGGCTCGCAGAAGCATGGATATGCGCTCATCAAGGACATCGAGGATTTCGCCGGGGTAAAGCTGGGCGCCGGGACGCTCTACGGCGCCCTGGCCAAACTGGAAAAGGCGGGCCTGGTCGCGGCGCTGCCAGAGCAGGACCGCCGGCGCCCCTACGAGATCACCCCGGCAGGCCGGGAGCAGCTGCGCGACCGGCTTTCCGAGGGGGCACGCATCGCGGCGGTCGGGCTCCGGCGCCTCGCGGCGGAGCCGTCATGAGCCGCTGGATGCGCTGGGTGCTGGCGCTGTATCCGCGTACCTGGCGGGACCGTTACGGCCGGGAGGTCGCCGACCTGACCGAAGAGCTCATCCGCGCGGGTGACGCTACTGCGTTGCGGGCCGGGCTCGGCCTGGCCTTCGCCGCGGCCGCTGAACGAGGACGCGTCCTGTCCCGGCGTGCCATGACGACGGCAGCCGCGGCGGTCAAGGCCGCGGCTCGGGTCGCCCGGGCCCGCACGCCAAGTCTTGTTGTCCGCAATCTCTTGTTCACCTTCGTGGTGCCGGGGCTGGGGGGAGCCTGGGTTCCGTGGTGGATCTTGACGCGCCACGTGCGCACCACCGCTCCGGCCGCGTGGGAGGCGACCGGAGTCATCGCGGCCGGGACGGCCCTGTACGTCTGGTGTGTCTGGAATTTTGCTGCGGTGGGACGTGGCACTCCCGGCCCGTGGGACGCGCCCTCGCGCTTTGTCGCGGCCGGGCCCTACCGCTGGGTGCGCAACCCGATCTACATTGCGGCGCTCGTGATTGTCCTGGGGGAGGCGTGGCTGTTCATGTCGCTGCGGCTGCTCGCATACGCGGGCACCATGGCGCTCTTCTTCCACCTGTTCGTCACCGGCTACGAAGAACGGACGCTGTGCCGCCGCTTCGGCAGCATCTATCTTGAGTACCGGCGCAGGGTCCCGCGCTGGATCCTCCGCCCGCCGCGCCGCGTTTAGGGCCTGGCATCCAGCTGGCCGCCGCTGCGCCACGGGGCCGAAGCGGCGGCCGATCAGATAGGCGAGATTGTCCCCGGCGAAGGCCCCGAAGGCCGCCAGAAAGGGCAAGATCGCGATTCTGCGGATCAGCGCTGCCGGCGGTGGCGACGCCAAGGGCTATGACCGCAGTCTCACTCGGCAGGATCGGCAAGGCCGCGTCCAGCGCCGGGATCCAGAACGCCGCCGGGTACGACAGCGGCGCGGAAACGGCCAGCTGGGACAGGCCGATCATGACGACGACTGCCGGGGCACGGCTCAGTGGTTGCCGCCCGCATCCTCGCGGGCCTGCGGTTGCTGGGCTCCGGGTGCTGCGGCCGGGCGGCGGCACGGGTGACGCAACCGGAGCAGCCGGAGGAAGATTGCGGTCAGGGCGGCGCCGAAGATAACCCACGGGGCCGCCACGATCAGGTCATCACCGGTCATCCCGCCCTCCCTGGCTGCGTGTCTCGGGACAGTTCACCCGCCCGCGGTGCCGTAGCAGTGAAGCTGCCATGGTGGCGGTGTGAAGGCCGGCGGATTCAATGGCGCCCCATTCGCCGCGGACCCCGGCTGGACCGGCGCCGGGCTGATCGGTCTGCGCGGCTATCGCCGGGCGCGCGGAAGGGCCACGGTGATCTGGGTGCCGCGGCCGGGCGTGCTGGTGACGTTCAGCTGGCCGTGGTGGGCGTGCACCAGCTCGGTGACGACGGTCAGGCCGATGCCGCTGCCGGCGATTCCGGCGGCCTGCTGGCCGCGGTAGAACCGGTCGAAGATGCGGGGCAGCTCATCGGGCGGGATGCCCGTCCCGGTGTCGGTGACCCGCAGCCGGGCCTGCTGCTCGTGCGGACCGGTTTCCAGCAGGACGCTGCCGCCGGCCGGGGTGAATTTCAGCGCATTGGTGAGCAGGTTCGTGATCACCTCGTCCAGCCGTCCCGGGTCGGCTGTGACCTGGACAGCGGACAGCCGCCGCTGGAGGCGGACGCCGGCCGCGCGGAAGGCGCCGGCGAGCCGGTCGGCGGCGGTCGCGGCTACGTCGGCCAGGTCACAGGCGATGAGCGTCAGCTGCAAGGCGGCCGCTTCCGCGGAGGCCAGCCGCTGCAGATCATCGACCATGCGGGCCAGCCGCAGCACCTCGTCGCGCAGCGACGCCAGCTGCCGGGGGGTCGGCTCGGTGATGCCATCCAGCAGGGCCTCGTGACCTGCCTGCAGCACGGCAACCGGGGTGCGCAGCTCATGCGCGACGTCGGCGACCAGATTGCGCCGTACTTTTTCCTGGCGGGCCAGGGACTCGGCCATCTGGTCAAAGGCAAGCGCCAGGTCCCGCAGTTCCGCGGGCCCGCGCACATCCCCCGCCCGCACCTGGCGGTCGCCGCCGCCCATCGCCTTCGCCACCTGGGTCAGCTGTGCCACCGGCGAGGTGATCCGGCGCGACACCGCGAGCGCCACCAGCAGAGCCAGCAGCGCCGCCAGCCCGGCCGCGCCGGCGATCGCCCGCCACAAACCCGCCCGGAGGGCTTCGTCGGCGCCGCCGAGGCCGCTGCCGCTGAACCGCACCATCACCAGCCCGGCCCGCTCTCCCCGGACGTCGACCGCTTCCCGCCGCTCACGCGCCGCGGGCAGGCCGGAAAAGCCCTCCGATGAGCGGACCGGCAGGCCGGCCCGGTCGCGCACCTGCACGTCCGCGCCGACCCGGGCGGCCAGATCCAGGACCGGCGACAGGTCCGCGCCCGCCCAGCTGTCGGAGCGGGCCCACGCGGCCCCGGCGGCCACCGCGACGGCACGGGTCATGTCGGCCTGCTGCCGGGTGACCAGGCGGGAGACATCGGCCGCGACGGACGCCGCGGTGAGCCCGGCAAGCAGCGCAACGGCGGCCAGGGCGACGCCGACGAACGCCAGCGCGAGCCGGAGCGCGACCGGCCCTGCGACGCCTGGACTAGCCATCCCGGCTCAGGCCGAGGCGGTAACCCCCGCCGAGCACTGTCTGGATGATCGAGGGATTGCCGGGGTCTTCCTCAATCTTGCGGCGCAGGTTCTTCACGTGCGAGTCGACGGTCCGCTCGTAGCCGTCGAACTCATACCCGCGGACCCGGTTGATCAGCTCGAACCGGGAGTACACCCGGCCGGGGACGGCAGCCAGGGCGACCAGGATGCCCCACTCCGTCGGGGTCAGCTCTACCGCGGCGCCGCGAACCTGCGCCACCCGCCGGGGCTCGTCGATGACCAGCATGCCGTCGCCGAACCGGCTCACCCCATGCTCGGCGGTGCCCGGTCCGCCGCGCCGCAGGACCGCCTGCACTCGCAGCACCAGCTCGCGCGGGCTGAACGGCTTGGTCACGTAGTCGTCGGCGCCGAGCTCCAGCCCGGCGATCCGGTCCTCCTGCCCGCTCCTGGCCGTCAGCATCAGGATCGGCGTCGCCCCGGCCGCCCGGATCTCGCGGGCCACCGCCTCGCCCGGCACATCCGGCAGGCCGAGGTCCAGGACGACCAGATCGGGCGCCGCGGAGAACGCCAGGCTGATCGCTTCCGCGCCGGAGCCGGTCGACAGCACGGTGAGGCCGGCCCGCTCCAGGTAAGAGCGGACCAGCTCCCGGAGCTTGCGCTCGTCTTCCACCAGCAGCACCGTGGCCGTCATCGGTCTCGCTTCCTGTC
>DATJZH010000055.1:0-5107 GCA_035499215.1 Streptosporangiaceae bacterium
AGCCCCGCATAGGTGCCGCGCTGCTCGGGCGGAACCTCGGGATGGCGCAGGGTCAGGCCGCGGACATGCGCCTCGTAGATCACCGTCTCGTGATACGGCGTCCGCGGCGGGCGATCGTCCCCCCAGCCGAAATACGGATTAGTGACAACATTACGCGGCATGAAGGGAGCGCTGTCGCGAGTGTTGATCGCATCTGGCGCGCCGAACCGGTAGGAGAACAGGGCCTCGTTCCAGCTCACCTGGCCCTCGACGGCTTTGCCGTACGGGTCGAGCAGCAGCTTCGCGGCGTTGCACCGGTGGCCGCGGCCGGGCGCGTACGGGCCGTGCACGCGGTAGCCGTACTGCTGGCCGGGGCCGACGCCCGGCAGGTAGCAGTGCCAGACGAAGCCGTCCACCTCGGTGACCTCGACGCGCGTCTCGCAGCCGCCGGAATCGAAAAGGCACAGCTCGACCCGGTGGGCGACTTCGGAGAACAGGGCGAAATTCGTGCCCGATCCGTCCCAGGTGGCCCCGAGCGGGTAAGCAGTTCCTGGCCAGACGCGCATTCGGTGACCTTATCGGGAGGGGACGACAGACTGAGAGCGGGTGAGCACCGCCGCCAGGTCGATGCCGTCGGGCAGCCCGCCAAACGGCACAGCCGGGCCAAGCGCGCCGGCGGCGTCACCGCCGGCCGCGGGGTCAAGCCTGGCGGCGCAGAACGCATCGCTGACCGCTGCCGGCGCGTGCCGCACCAGCAGTGCCGCCTGCAGGACCACCGTCATCAGGCCGGCCAGCCTGCGTGCCCGGTAGTGGGCCGCAGCCTCGGTAGCCGCCGCGGCCTTCTTCAGCTCGCTGCGCAGCAGCGCAACCGCCTGGTCCAGCCGCCGGCCGCCGTCGGCGGCCCGGTCGGTCTCGGTCAGCAGCGCGTCGAGCGCCTCGGGCGAGCGCCGCAGGGCCCGGATCACATCCAGCGCGGTGACGTTGCCTGACCCCTCCCAGATGGAGTTCAGCGGCGCGTCCCGGTAGAGCCGCGGCAGGCCGGACTCCTCGACATAGCCGTTGCCGCCCAGGCACTCCAGGGCCTCCGCGGTTACCGCGGGCGCACGCTTGCAGACCCAGAACTTCGCCGCAGGCAGCGCGACCCGCAGCAGGGCAGCCTCGGCCGTGTCACCGCGCGCCGCCCGGTCGCTCGCAGCGGCCAGGCGCATCGCCAGCGAAGTCGCCGCCTCGGACTCGATCGTGAGATCCGCCAGCACGCCGGCCATCAGCGGCTGGTCGATCAGGTACCTGCCGAACGCCGACCGGAAAGCGGCATGGTGCACGGCCGCAACGCATGCCTGGCGGATCTGGGCCGCGCTGCCGAGCACGCAGTCGAGGCGGGTGGCACTGACCATCTCGATGATGGTCGCCGTGCCGCGGCCAGGCTCGCCGACCGGCCAGGCGCGCGCGGCGTCGTACTCGACCTCAGCCGAGGCATTCGACCGGTTGCCCAGCTTGTCCTTGAGCCGCTGCAAGCGCATCGCGTTGCGGGTGCCATCTGGCAGCACCCGCGGCAGCAGGAAGCAGCTCAGCCCCGCTGGCCCCTGGGCGAGCAGCAGGAACAGATCGCACATCGGCGCGGAGCAGAACCATTTGTGGCCCGTGACCAGGTAGCTCCCGTCACCGGCTGGCGCGGCAGCGGTGGTGTTGGCGCGCACGTCCGAGCCGCCCTGCTTCTCCGTCATGGCCATGCCGGCGAGCAGGCCGGATTTCTGCTCGGGCGCCCGCAGCCCGGGATCGTAGGCACGGGCGCCGAGCAGCGGCTCGAACACCGCCGCCAGGTCAGGAGCGCGGCGGAGCGCGGGCACGCTGGCGTAGGTCATCGAGATCGGGCAGCCGTGCCCGGCCTCGGCCTGCGTCCACACGTAGAAGCCGGCTGCCCTGGCCAGGTGCGCCCCAGCGGCCGGCGGCTCCGTCCACGGGGCCGCGTGCAGGCCGTTGGAGACCGCAGTGGCCATCAGCCGGTGCCAGGCGGGATGGAATTCGACCTCGTCGATACGGTGACCGCAGCGGTCGTGCGTACGCAGCAGGGGCGGGTTCTGGTTGGCGAGCCTGGCCTGCTCCTGCGTCTGGGCCAGGCCTGCCAGCCGGCCAAGCTCGCGCACCTGCGGGATCGCCCAGCCCGCGCCTTCCCGCTGCAGCGCTTCAAGCAGCGGCGGATCGCTGGCCACGTCATACCCGGCCAGCGGCGGAACCTGATTGACCACCTCGTGGGTTAGGCGCTGCCCAGCTTCGGGCACTGGCCGCTCCCTCCCTGCCCCGTCAGGCTCGGCTCGCACGGTCAGCACGTGCGAGCTGGCCTGGCGGGCTCGGCCCTGCCGGGCTCCGCCTCCCATCAGACTATTCCTCGTTCGGCGCAAGCCCCGTTTGCCCCATTCTGGGCCACGGCGGTCAGCTGGCCTGCCGGCTGGCTTGATGCGGCCGGGCTGCTCAGGTATGGATACCGCACTCGGTCTTGGCGGTGCCGGACCAGCGGCCGCTGCGCGGGTCGGCGCCCGCCGCGACCCGCACGGTGCAGGTCCGGCAGCCAATCGACGGGTAGCCGTCATAGACCAGGGGGTTAACCAGCACGCCATTGTCGGCAATGTAGGCATCAACCTGGTCCTGCGTCCAGCCGACTATCGGGTTGACCTTCACCATCTCGCGCCTGGCGTCAAACTCGACCGCGCGCGTGTCGCTGCGGGCCGAGGTTTCCTCTCGCCGCACGCCGGTGATCCAGGCATCATAGGGCTGCAGAGCCTGCTCGAGCGGAACCACCTTCCGCAGGTAACAGCACAGGTCAGGGTTACGGGCGTACAGCTTCGGCCCCAGCTCGGCGTCCTGCTCAGCGACCGTCGTGGACGGCGTGACGTTGATCACATTCACCGGATAGACGGCCGATACCGCATCTCTGGTACCGGTGGTCTCCGCGAAATGATAGCCGGTGTCGAGGAAGAGCACGTCGATTCCCGGTACCAGCTGCGAGGCAAGGTGGATGATCACAGCATCCGTCATCGACGAGGTGATGCAGACCCTGGTGCCGAATGTCTGCACCGCCCACCTGATCACGTCATCCGCGGGAGCACCTGCCAGGGCATCAGCCGCCTCGGCGGCCAGCCTCTCCATCTCGATGGGGTCCTCCATGCGGGCGGTGGCCTGCCGGCCGAGGGCTTGCTGGCCGGGCAAGCCCAGCCAGGTCCGGCGCGCTGGTTCCGCGGTCAACCGGCACCTCCCGCCACGGCGCGGCGCGACCGGGGAACTGCCACGCCGCCGCCTGACCACCGGGCCGGGTCACGGCCACGGCACCGCTGGCCGCCCGCCGAAGACCGCTGGACAGGATGCCGCGGGCTGCGATAAGGGCACAAAGACGGCTCGGCGCGAACTGCCGCAAACGTCAGGAGAATCACTGCTCATGCCTCCCGGCTGACTGGGCTCACAAGACTGGGCCAACCGCCTGCGCGCTGCACCTATTCCCAGCCCGGCAAGCCCACGGCCGACCGGGCCCGACCAGCCCGGGCCGGTTCAGCCCTGGCGGATCCAGCCCACCGACGGCTCGGTGACCTGGGACGGCTTGAGGTGCTGACAGTCGCACCAGCTGCCGCCGGGGCACTTCTGGTGCTCCTGCTGACGGCATGACAGGCAGATCACGCTCTCATTCTTCCCGATGACGCTACCCGCAATGCTACCGAGGGTCACGCGCCGGGCCCTGGCTTTGCCGGGCTGACACGCCATGAGCGGCAGCCGCCAGGGCCGCCACCCACCCTGGCCGAGGGCGAGCGAGGCCGGTCGGTCAGCCGCCATAAGCGGGCCGGGCCATCAGGCCGCGTTAGCCCGCCGCATCCGCCGGCGCCGCTCCGATGAGCGCTCGTCCTCGTTGAGACCGCCCCAGGTGCCGTACTTCTCCGGGCGGCTAATGGCGTAGTCCAGGCACTGCGCGCGTACGGGACAGGCAGCGCAGACCGCCTTGGCCTTGCGCTCCCGGATGTCTCGCTCCGGCTGCCGCTCACCGTCCGGCCCGAAAAAGAGCACGACCTCACGACCGCGGCACGCGGCGTCGTCTTGCCAGCCCCAGTTCGGCCGTTGCATCAGGGCGGCCTGACGGCGTACCTCAGACATGATTAGCTCTCCTCCGCCAGCTCAACCGGTAATATCGTTCTCATCTAGTGGAGCGTCCCGCTGCCACCGCGCCTTGGCCTGCCCGCACCAAAACCCGCGCGATGCCGCATTCGCCCCGTCGCATGATGCAACGCGTGGCATCTGTGTAGTGTTCCCGCTCGGTAACAGACCTGGGCGCGGCCCGTGGTAGCGCGCTGCCGCATCATCATGCCATCCGGCGGGGGCGCTGCGCAGGCCGGACGGCGAATATGTAGCACGGTCGGCGCCTGCCCCGTTTCACCGTGAGTCACTCAAACTGGGAAAACTTCCCTCAGCGTGATCCAGGTCCGGCAGTTCCGCCGGGCCGGGGGACCTGCTGACGGTGCATGACGACTCACCCGCGGGACCTGCCCGCAGTGAGTCACCACCCTGACGATGACCGCCACGCCGGCGATCGCCTCGACCGTGGCCGCCCGACGACACCGCAGGACCGGAGGTTCCCGCGGCAGTCGGCTGTCCGGCGGACGACGCTGATCACGATGATGACCGCTCGCGCGGTGGTGCTGCCGCGCCGAGCGCCGGAATATTTCGATTCGGTTTCGCTCGGCTGCCGCGGCGCGCTGGCCTATCGCGACGACTTCGGGCGCGGCCTGCTTACGCCGAGCATCGCGGCGAGATGAATGCCGGCGCATACTTCGATGCCGACCCGGCGCATACACCGCGCCAGGGCTCTGATACGCAGCGGGCAGCACCGGGTCGGTCAATTTCCGGGCGGTCCCAGCGCGCTCCCCCTATGGCATCACCGGCGCTGCGGGCTAGGGCGCAATCATAGGCCGGGATACGCACAAGCACCGCTGCCGATGGCGAGCGCCGGCCGCGCATTCCGGCTATCGGGTCGTTCCCGTCCCGGCCGCCGCGCGCTAATCGGGCTGCGGATCAGGGACGTGCGCGTTCACGCTCTCCCATCCTGTGAGCCATCGAACTGATGGCTCGCTGCGACCCGATCAATCAGCCC
>DATJZH010000056.1:0-2090 GCA_035499215.1 Streptosporangiaceae bacterium
ACATGCTGGGCAAACGTCGGCGCGACGTCGGCGACACGACACTGGCCCGGCTGCCGGACACCACCGCCCGGCTCGTCTGCTTCACCGTCCTGACCCGCACCCGCCGCGGCAGGACCAAGACCGCCGCGATCCGTGTGCTGACCACGCTGCTCGACCCGGGCGCTTTCCCGGCAGCGGAGATCGCGGCCCTTTATGCCGCGAGATGGCAGGTGGAAGTCGGCCACCGCTGCTGCCCGTCAAGCTGGATCGGGTTTTCACGGTTGTCCTCTTTGTCCTTCTTCTTGTGTTTTTCCGGTTTCGGTCTGGGGCGGCGCCCAGCGGGCGCGGTTGTAGTAGCCGGGCGGGCGGTTCCTCCGCTCGCGGAGCTCGGCTAGCTGCTGCTGGTCGGCGAGGATGATCCAGTTCCGCCCGCCGGGAGCGCGGCGGGCGGTGATCCAGCCGCGGTAGATCCAGTTGTAGATGCTGGCGGTGGGCATAGCGAGCTCGGCGGACAGTCCCGGGACGGACCACTCGCCGGGATTCAGGTCGGTCAGCACGGCGGGGCGGCCCTTGGCGTTCTCACGGATGCCGTGCTTGTCGATGATGTTGCGGACCGCCTGATCGGTGAACAGCGCGGTGCGCTTGGGCGGCCGGTAGCCCTCGGCGTTCAGCGTCTCGGCGATCTGCCTGCTGTTGCGTCCTTGCCCGGCGAGCGCGGCGACGCGGGCGCGGAGGGCGGGGTAGTACGACAGCTGGTCCAGCCGGCCGACGGGGCGTACTGCTTTCCCGCTGGTCTGGTGCCCGCCGGCCCAGGTGATGTCCACGTGCACGAGCTCGCTGTCGCCCTCGACGGCCACGGTCACGTCGTCGATGAGGATGCGGAGCAGCTCCTTGCGGTCGGCGCGGGTGGTGGTCGGCGCGGACCACACCGCCGGCAGGTCGGCGGCCAGGGACCGGATCGCGTCGCGCTCGGCCGGGGCCAGGACGGCGGGCGCCTGCTCGGCGAACCGCTGGTAGTCGGCCTCCAGCCGGCCTGCCTCGGCGAGGGCGGCCTCCCAGCCGGCCTCCAGCTGCCGGGTGACGAGCCGGTTCTCCGGGTCGGCGAGCTGGTACTGGCGGCGGGCCCGGTCCGCGGCGTAGCGGGCGCGCTCGACGCGCTGCTGCCACAGCTTGTCCAGCGAGGCGCGCTCGTCCTCGGCCTGCGCGGCGGCGGCCATCGAGACCTCCAGCGCCGCCGGGGCGACGGCGTCCAGGACCTGGGCGGCAACGTAAGCGTCGAGGGCCGGCCCGGCGATGTGCTGGCAGGGGGCGCCGGTCCCGTAGTTCACCGGGTAGAACGCGCACGCGTACCCGTGGGAGGCGCGACCGTCGGCCCGGCGGCCGGTATGGTACCGGACGGACATGCGGTGCCCGCCGCACAGGCCGCAGCGCAGCAGCCCGGACAGCAGCGCATCCCCGTCCCTCGGCGCGCCCGGCGACTCCGCCGTCTGCCGGTTGGCGGACAGCCGCGCCAGGTTCGCCCGGTACTCCTCCTCGGTGATGTAGGCCGGCAGCCGCCCCGGCAGCAGCACCAGCCACTCGTCCTCGGCCCGCACCACCCGCCCGGTGTCCGGGCGGCCGGGAAGCTTCCGGCGCGGGTCGGTCTGCCGCCGCCCGTAGGCGTAGTAGCCGGCGTAGGCGGGGTTGCGCAGCATGTTCTGCAGCGTCTCCCGGGTCGGGCGCCGCCATTCCAGGTCGCCCTTCGCCGGCCCCGAGCGGGCCCGGACCGGGAGCTGGATCTCGCGCTGCACCAGGTAGCGCAGCACCGCGTTGAGGGTCCCCAGCCTGGCGAACGTGGCGAAGATGAGCCGGACGACATGCTGCGCCTGCTCGTCGGGGTCGAAGGCGGGCTCCCCCGACGGGCGGCGCACGTAGCCGATGGGGAGCTGCACGATCAGCTCGCCGCGCCCGGCCTTGGCCCGCTTCGCGGACAGCATCCGCTGCCGGATCAGGAAAATCTCTGCCTCGGACACGGTCCCTTTCAGCCCCAGTTATCTGACCCCGGCCAGCTTCTTGCGTGTGAATGGCCAGGTCAGGTCGTTGATGACGCGTCTTTAACGTGGGGTCGTCGC
>DATJZH010000057.1:0-3054 GCA_035499215.1 Streptosporangiaceae bacterium
GCCGAGGGGCTCACCCGCCGCCACGCGCTCTCTGATGTCTGCCACGGACCGCTCGTCCTGCTCATTTCTGGGTCGGCCGCCATGCCCGGGTGCGTCGACGGCCGCCACTGCGAAGCCACATGCCGTTACGTAGCGGCGGGCACGGGCCACCAGGCCCGGAGCCTGCTTGTGCTGGCCGCCGCCATGGCCGAGCAGCACGAGCGGGCGGCTGCCGCCGGTATCGGCGGGTGACCACAGGACGCCCGGGATGTCGTTGAGGGTGAACAGACGTTCTGAGACGCCGTTCGAGGTCGTCTGAGAGGTGAAGCGCATAGTTCTGTTGCCTGCCGGGATGCCCTGCGGGCGCCCCGACGGCCCACCTATCTCAGATGAACCGCGCAACCGTGAAGAAGGGGAGCACCCAGCCTGATACAGCGGTAATGGGTCTCACCTCCCCGGATCGCTCATGCGCAGGACGACGCTGCCAGCCAGACACACACTATGACCAGACAGCCGCCCGCACAGTCACTTCCGTGATCAAGTGAGAAGAGCCGCTTCGCCTGCACGTTTCGGTGTCACGATCCCACGTCAGTACTCAGCTGAGGAGAAGAAAATGGAGTTTCGCCGTCTTGGACGCACCGGCGTGTCGGTGAGCAAGCTGTGCCTTGGCGCGATGATGTTCGGCGAGTGGGGGACCAAGGATCACGACGAGAGCATCCGGATCATCCATCGCGCGCTCGACGTCGGGATCAACTTCATCGACACCGCCGACATCTATTCGGAAGGTGAGTCCGAGGTGATCGTCGGCAAGGCGCTGGCCGGCGGCAAGCGCGACAACGTCGTGCTGGCCACCAAAGTCTGGGGGGCGATGGGCGGGGATGCCAACCAGCAGGGCAACTCGCGGCGCTGGATCATCCGCGAGGTGGAGGACTCGCTGCGCCGGCTGGGGACCGACTGGATCGACCTGTACCAGATCCATCGTTACGAGCCGCACATCGATCTCGACGACACCCTCGGCGCCCTCACCGATCTGGTCCGCGCCGGGAAGGTGCGCTACATCGGTCACTCCACCTGGCCGGTCTCGGCGATCGTTGAGGCCCGGTGGACGGCGCTGGAGCGCAGCCGCGAGCGGTTCGTCACTGAGCAGCCGCCATATTCGATCCTCACCCGGGCGATCGAACACGATGTCCTGCCCACTTGCCAGCGGTACGGCATGGGCGTGGTCCCTTACAGCCCGCTGGCCGGCGGTTGGCTGACGGGCCGCTACCGCAAAGACACCGCGATGACCGGACCGATGTCCCCGGCACGGCAGCGGCTGGCTAACCGCTTCGATCTGTCGCTGCCGGCAAACCAGCGCAAGCTGGACGCCGTGGAGCAGCTCACGGACCTGGCCGAAGAGACCGCGGTGAGCCTGATCGAGCTGGCGATCGCGTTCGTGCTGCGCCACCCCGCAGTAACTGCAGCGATCATCGGCCCGCGGACGATGGAGCATCTTGAATCCCAGCTCACCGCCGCGGACGTGGAGCTCCCCGGCGACGTGCTGGACCGCATCGACGAAATCGTCCCGGCCGGGGTGACCCTTAATCCCGCCGACAACGGCTGGGTCAGCCCTGCCCTGCAGCCCGCCGCCCGGCGCCGGCAGGCAACGGCGATCATGCAAGCTGACTGACACATCGCGACGTCAGCGTCGGTTCTGGCCCGGGCGTCGTCGGCCGGCTTGCCGCGGCCGCCCCTGGAATAGACGAGGGGGAGACCAGGTGGGATTCCCAGCCCATCCAGCCGACCACGAAGGGTGAGCGCCACCGCGGTTGCGAGTCCGGCGCCGCTGATTCGCACCCCGCTTGGAATCGGCGCGCGAGGCCGGTGGCCCATTGCCCGGGCATGACCCATGTGCCAGCATGTCCACATGGCGGCGTCAACGCCGTTCGATCGGTGGCCGGACGAGTGGAAACGTACCTGGGCGGAACTTCTGTCCTTGTCCACGCCCCCAAGGGCATTGATGGGCATGCCCTTCCCGCAAACACTGCCGGGGGACCCCTTCGGTGCGATCGTTGAGGCCATCCGTGCCCGGCTGACCGGCAAGAACAGAACGTTCCGGGTCAAGGGGCGCGACCTGACGCTGGTTCTCGATGACATCTCGGTCGACGGCACGGATCTCGCCCGGTCGATGGGCCAGTACGGCGAGGTGAGCATCGCCGCGCGCGACATCGAATGGGAAGGCGGCCGGCTCGAGCGGATGGAGATCCGGGCCCGAAACGTTCACCTCCAGCCCGGCGCGTCACCGGCGCTCGTCGCCGCACCCGTGCTGTGGGAAGTGAACATCCGGGCGTCGTTCGCGTCGAGCTGGCTGGCGACGGTGGAGCCCCGATTCGACCTGGCTATCGGCGCCGGCAGCCCGCACATCGGTCTTGCAGGCAGGGCGCCCTGGGCGCGCGTGGAAGTCGAGGCGTCCGGCGAAGGACGGTCGATTCTGCTACGGCCACGCGCCCTCCGCCTTGGCAGCCGTCGTCTGCCCTTGCGGCTGCCCGCCTACCACATCTCTCTCGCCGCGCTGCCCAGCGACGTCGTGCTGACCTCGGTTGAGCCCAATTCCGCGAGCGTCGTCGTGCGAGGTTTCCTCAGCGAGTGGCGGAGATCACTGTCCCAGGGCGACGTCGAGAGGTTCGTCGCTGTGCTAGGCGCCGGCCAGGGGCGCATCGACATATGAGGACCACATATGATATCGACATATGAGGACCACATATGATTACGACCGCTCCGACACCGGGTTTCCCGGACGATTTCGTGCTGCCGGAGGCTCTTCGTGACTCACCCGGCATTCGGCTCGGCGCTACTAAGAACTCGACTTCGCGGTCAGACGGGCGGCTGGCCCAGCGCGCGGCGCGAGCGCACCGACCGCATCCTCATCGCTAGCACTTCCGCGTCCGAAGACGCGACCGGCTCGGCGGCATGGTCCACGAGTATCCGCAGGTCGGCGTGAGGTGACGGCATCGTCGGCACCCACAAGCCTGAGCACTGAAAACACGCATGCCGCCTGACGCCCCGACGAACCATCACCACCCGAATTCCCATTTT
>DATJZH010000058.1:0-6276 GCA_035499215.1 Streptosporangiaceae bacterium
CGGCACCTCGCGCGGGAGCAGATACCGGTCAACTCGGATCGGCCCCGGCCCGCCGCCACGCGTCTTTCTCGTGCGCTTAGCAGCTAATTCATGAATCCAGCCACTGAGCCGGCGGCGCGCGGCATCCCGGCGCAGCGCGGCAGCCCGCCGGAGATGGCGGTCCCGCCCGGGATGGCGGTCCCGGCGAGGAGCCGACATGTGGTGACACCTCCCCGCGCCGTTGCCGTAGCCATTCGCCATCAATTAACCCGCCGCGACCGGGCGGGTCCGTTTTCATCAGCATAAGTCCTGTTGCATGTATAAACCGTTTGCCTAATTCTGGTTTCGTAGTATGTTTCCCCAGGTAAGATGGATAATTAGCACCTGTAACCGGGCTTAGCACGTAACCGGGCTTAGCACGTAACCGGGCACTGTCCGCGGGGTGCAGTCCTGCGCTCTCAGGCTGCTGCGGGCCAGGTCACGGGGCAGGCAGCAGCGGCCGGTGGCCCCTGCTGCCTGCGCTGAGCCGTCGTCAGCCGGGCCGGCCTTCGGCGCTCTTGGCCCCGTTTAGCCACCGCAGCTTGACGACGGCGTCGTCGCCGGGGAAGTGCCCGCGGGCCTGGTGACCTTGCGCAGCCCGGTGCTCGATGTGAACGAGACCGCCGCTCACCTCGGCGTGCCCGTGGCCCGGCTACCGGGGGTGTCTGTGCCGGGCCCGGGCACCAGCTACTACGGTCTGGTTGGCAGGTGCTCGGCCTGCCCCGAGCAGGTCGCCCGGGGAAGGAGTCGCGGCGATGGACGTTTCCGAGCCTGATGCGGCAGGCGGCCGGGATCTGCTCCGGCCGCCCTGCCCTCGTCACCGAGGATCGGACGCCCACGTCCGCAAGGCTTGGGAGGCCAGGGTGGAAGCCCAGATGCGCGGTTTCTGGCACGACGGCGAGCTCACCAGGCGGCGCCTGGTCAACGGCGAGCGCTACTGCGCCGGGCATGACCTTCGCGTCGGTGGCGCATGCCCCGGCCCGGCCGGCCGGGCCAGCCAGATGGCCGGCGGCAGATGGCCGACGCGGCGGCTGCCGGGGCGGCCGCGGCGATCCCTGCGGCCAGCGGGCGAGGCGTGATGCAGCTCGGCCTGATGCTCGATCCGGCCGGCGACCCCGCGGGCACCCCCGGCGAGGCGCGGATCGCGGAGCAGCTGGGGTTCGACTTCGTCGCCTGCGGCGAGCATGTGTTCTTCCACGGCCCGGTGTCCAACGCCTTCGTCGGGCTGTCCGCGGCGGCTGCCGTCACCGATCGGGTCAGGCTGGTCAGCGCGTTGACCGTGCTGCCGCTCTATCCCGCTGGCCTGGTGGCGAAGATGGCCTCGAGCCTGGACCGGCTGTCCGGCGGCCGGTACACGCTGGGCGTGGGCGTCGGCGGCGAGTACCCGGCGGAGTTCGCGGCCTGCGGTGCGCCGGTGGCGCGGCGCGGGGCGAAGGCTGATGAGTCCCTGATCGCGCTGCGCGGCCTGCTCGGCGGGCAGGCCGTCACGCTGAACGGGGAGTTCGCGCAGCTCGACGGCCTGACGCTGCAGCCGCCTCCGGTGCAGCGGCCGGTGCCGATCTGGGTCGGCGGCCGCAAGCCAGCGGCCCTGCGCCGGGCCGGGCGGTTCGGCGACGCCTGGCTGCCGTACATGGTCACGCCGCAGATGCTCGCGCGCGGCCTGGACTCCGTACAGGGCTTCGCCGCAGACTGCGGCCGGCCAGCCGGCGCGGTATCCGGAGCGGTCTTCCTGTGGGGGTCGGTGAACGCCAGCGCCGACGTCGCGCGCCGCCAGGCGATCGGCACGGTGAGCCAGACCTACCAGCAGGACTTCGCTCCGCTCGCGGGCAAGTACCTGCTTGCCGGGGATCCGGCCGCGGTCGCGGCGCGGCTCGCGGCCTACGCCGATGCGGGGGCAGCATCAGCGGTCTTCGCCCCGGCCTGCGCGCCGGCCGAGCGTGCCGCCGTGGTGCGCCTGTTCGCCGAGGAAGTGCTGCCGCAGCTGCGGCCCGTCCCCGGCGCCTAGAACGCCCGGGCCCTCAGGCGCCGTCATCCTCAGGTGCACGAGTACAGGAAGAGCAGCACGTCGTCGGCCCGGGCATCATCCTTGCGCTGCAATTCCGCCACGGTGGCTACCGGTGCGCCCGCGGGGTGGCCGGGTGCCTGCGCTAGCCTGACCGAGCAGCCCGGCACGCGGCGATCAAGGAGCACGAGGTGGGCGCATTCGGGGCGGACGGCAGCGTCCGCTGGGGAATCATCGCCACGGGCGGCATCGCGCACAGCTTCGCCAGGGATCTTGCGCTGCTGCCAGGCGCCGAGATCGCCGCGGTCGGCTCGCGGTCGCAGGCCAGCGCCGACGCCTTCGCCAGCGAGTTCGGGGTAACGCGCAGATACCCGAGTTATGCCGACCTTGCCGCCGACCCGGAGATCGACGCCGTCTACGTCGCCACGCCGCACTCCGGTCATCACGACGCAGCCATGCTCGCCATCGAGCAGGGCAAGGCTGTGCTCGTCGAGAAGCCGTTCAGCATGAATGCCGCGGACGCGCAGGAACTCATCGACACCGCCCGCGCCCGTGGCACCTTCCTGATGGAGGCGATGTGGACGCGGTTCCTGCCGCACATCGCCCGGCTCCGCGAGATCCTCGCGGCCGGCACGCTCGGCGAGATCGTGCTCGTGACCGCCGACCACGGGCAGTGGTTCGCCAGCGACCCGGATTTCCGGCTATTCAATCCTGCGCTCGGCGGCGGCGCACTGCTCGATCTCGGCATCTATCCGGTGTCCTTCGCCAGCCTGATCCTCGGCGCGCCGAAACGGATTACCGCGGTGAGCCATCCCGCGTTCACCGGCGTTGACGGCCAGACCTCGATGATCTTCCAGTACGGCGGGCCGGCCCACGCGGTCCTGACCACGACGCTGTGGTCGCAGACGGCGAGCAGGGCAGCGATCAGCGGAACCGAGGCGCGGCTCGACCTCGGGGACTTGTTTTACCGGCCGACAACGTTTCGCGTGGTCGGCCGTGACGGCAGCGAGATCGAGCGCTATGAGGACCGCGGGGAGGGGAACGGACTGCGGCATGAGGCAGCGGAGGTCGGGCGCTGCCTTCGCGCCGGTCTGACCGAGAGCCCGCTGCTGCCGCTGGACGAGACCTTGTCGATCATGGAGACGATGGACGAGATCCGCCGCCAGATCGGGCTCAGTTACCTGTTACCGGCCTGATTGCCGCAGCCGGCTCGCCGGGAGGCCCCGCATCCGGGGTCGATGCGAAGGGCAGCCTGCGCGGTGCAAGGCCCGCTCTTCGGCATAACGAGTGATCTGGGGCGAAAATCGGCTCCGATGTGCTCCGCTGTCCGATGGGGCGGACAACCGTCGTGGCACGTCTCCCCAGGGGGTCCGCAGATGGCAGAAGATAGCCACGTTCCGCCGCTGTCGCGGCGCGTGCCGGGTGCCGTCGGCGGGCCGGCTCCGCCGGCGTCGATAGCGCGGCCTGTACTGTCGGAGCCTTTGCTGCGGCTCATGCGGGCCAAGGTCGATGCGGCGCACGCGCAGGAGGCGGCGCAGCCGGACGGCGCGGCGCAGCCGGATGCCGTGACGCAGCAGGATGCCGTGACGCAGCCCGGATGGCGCGGGGCAGCCCGCTCAGGATGACGGCAGCGCGCCCCCGCTGACCAGCTTGGCGACGCCCGCTACGTTGCCGCGCCGGATCAGGCTGGCGCTGGCCGAACGCTGGCCGGCCGCATAGCGGTCGAGGAAGGCGATCGTCACCCTGGCCACCAGGCGCTCCTGCGCGCCACCCCCCTCGTACGGGACGAGGTGGCCGGCCCCGAGCACATCGAGGTAGTAGCGGACGCCTGTGATGTCTGCCTGGTACAGCTGCATGCTGGCCCACGGCGGGTTGATCGGATCAGCGCTGCCCTGAACGAACAGCGTCGGCGGGCTCCCCGCACCGAAGTACTTCCCGCCCAGCGGCGGCCACTCCGCCCCGGCGAGCACGATGGCAGCCACTACCACGTGGTCGGTGCAGCACGCGTTGCCGGCCAGCGCCGCGACAGTGTCGCCGCCGTCGGAGTGGCCAGCCACCGCAACCTGGCGGGGATTCACCAGGCCGGCCAGCGGACCATGGGAATGCCTGCTGAGGGCCAGCAGCCTGCCGATGGCGAAGGAGACGTCGCCGGGCTGGTTCCGCAGGTCAGCTTCGTCGGCGCCCGCGCCTGGCCGGCAGCTGGTGCGCGGGAAGGTCAGGGCAGCGACCACGTAGCCGGCGCTGGCCCAGGCATGCAGCAGGTGCGCATACGAACCGTCGCACTGCAGGAATCCCGGCGCGAATACCACCAGCGGGAAGGGCCCGGCCGCATGCTGGGGAGCGGAGCGCCTGCCTCCCGCGGCCGTCGGGTAGCGCACGAGCGCCGGCAGATCGCGGGGTCCGACCTGGCTGCCATCCGGCCCGATCCCGGCCGGCCCGGCCAGGCCGAGCCGTACCTGCCTGACGGCGTAGCGGCCGATCGATCCAAGGGCCGGCCTCGGCGCAGGCCTGGCGGCCGGGCCCGGCCGTGCCGTCCTCGCGTTCGCTGACCGCGCGGCTGCTGCCGGGCCCTGCCCGCCCGCACAGGCGGCAGCGAGCGCCACTACTGCCGTGGCCCCGGCCGCGGCGGCGGCCCGCCTGGCCGCGGGCGACCGCTGCCGGCGGCTCATCGGTGCCGCCGCAGCGATACGTGACGGGCGGGAACGCACGGCACAATATTACCGGCCGGACGACCGTAATATGTCGACCTGCTTCTTAACCAAATCTTCATCTAAACAGGGCCGAGCACTTTAATGAAGCCTTAATCTTCGGGCTTTCTGGCTTGGCTGTAATGATTCTTAACCACATCTGAACTCAGCTTATAGTGTGCGGCGCCGGCTGGCTGAATACGCTCGACTGCATGACGGAAAGCAAAATTCAATTTCCTGACCCGGCGCTCGCGGCGGATTCCGGCGGGACTCCGCTGGCTCGCTTCGCGACCGCGAATGCCGTCCGCCGTCAGCGCCGGGTCTGGTCCGGGCGGGTGGCGAGCTGGGATCAGCACGGCCGCGCCGGGCTGCGGCGGGTGACCGCCGCGGTGATCGCCGCGGCGGACGTCCGGCCTGGCGCGCTGGTAGCCGACCTCGGCTGCGGAAACGGGCAGCTGAGCCTGCCGCTTGCCGAGCGCGGAGCACAGGTGCTAGCCATCGATGTGAGCCCGGCCATGGTGACGGACCTGGCGCAGCAGGCCATGCAGCGGGGGCTGACCGGCCTTGACGCCGTGGCATTGCCCATCGAGAGCCTGGCGCTGCCCGAAGGCAGCCTCGATCTCGCGGTGTCGAGCTATGCACTGCACCACTTGCGTGATAGTGACAAGGCCAGGCTGGTGGCGGCGGCATTTCAGTGGCTGCGGCCGGGCGGGCGGCTGGTGCTGGCCGACATGATGTTCGGCCGCGGGGGTTCGAGCCGGGACCGTGAGATCATCGCGTCCAAGGTGCGCGCGCTGGCGAGCAAAGGGCCGGGGGGCTGGTGGCGCATCGGCAAGAATGCGGTCCGTTACCAGCTGCGGCTGCAGGAGCGGCCGGTGTCGATGGCCGCCTGGACATCGATGATGACGGCAAGCGGTTTTGCTGACGTGGCGGCGAGGCCCATTGCCGCCGAGGCGGGGCTGATCATTGCCCGCCGCCCGGAGCGACCCCAGCCCGGCGCCATCCGCGATACCGTCCGGCCGGTGTTAGGGGCCGACCAGGATGACTTCGAGGGTTCGCGGGCCGTGTACGCCCTCGACCCTTTTCAGTTCAGTGTCACTTGTCGCTGACGGGCCGCTGATCCAGGTGAGCGGGCGGTCCGCCGCGGCCGCCAGCGCGCTGATGGCCTCGGGGACGAGCTCGACGACCTGGGCGGCGTGCACGATGCAGAGGTGGTAGGCGGGCACCAGGGTGACAACCCTGCGGCCCTGATCGGGCGAGCCGTCCAGGACGATGGTCCCGGTTTCGGCGATCGCAACGGCCGCTCCGGTGACCACGCCGTCGACCGTCAAGATCGTGTGCGGACAGGCCGTCGTCGGTCACGATCTCGATGCAGTCCGGCAGCGCTGCCCGGTCGATGCCGGGCGGCACGACGATCCGCGTGCCCCGCGCTCGGCCAGGGCCGCGACGGCCGCGGCGCCCAGTTCGGCGGGCGCGGCGCGCCGGACCAGGGCGCGGTAGTCGGCCAGCCGCTCGGCCAGCAGGTCAAGCAGCGGGCCTGGCGCGAGGTTTCCCCGCGTCCGGAACCGG
>DATJZH010000059.1:0-4183 GCA_035499215.1 Streptosporangiaceae bacterium
CAATGGTGGCGCCGGGTCTTGACGTGGTCGGTCAGCTCGTAGTCGGGAAAGATCCCGCCAGGGACAGCCGCGGTCTGCAGCGCCAGCCGGGTCTTGCCGCATGCGCCGGCCCGGGCGGTCCCGCGCAACGGGCAGGCAGGCAGGCACTGTCGACCGCCGACGGCGGAAACCTGACGACATTCTTCGAAGAGCCGCTGCATGCAGGCCGCTACCCGATGCTGAAGATGCCCCACATCTACCCCCGGTCGAGGGCGGCGTCCCGTCATGGTCGATGCCCCAGTGCACCGGGGCGATCGGGGTATCGGGCGTGCTGCCAGAACTCGACGCGCGATCGCAGGCGCCGGGTTGAAGGCGCCCGACCGCACCTCATAGCGGCCGCGCCGACGGCAGACGCAGGCAGCGTCGCCGCCCTGACCGGCCGGTCCTCATGCAGACCCGCGCCGCGCCGGGCCTGCCGCGGCACGCTGAACCGCCACGATGCGGCTGGTGTTTGCCCTACCCCCAAGGGGCGGCGACCGCTTCCTGCCGCGTCCGACCGGGACGCCAGCGTCTGGTCGGTCAGACGCGGGCGGCGCGTGCGGTCTGGTTCGTGGCGTGAGCGGGCAGACTAGAACGTGACCGCTGCGGGGGGCGCGGCGCCAGCCGGCCGGGGGACAACGGGATGGCTCGCTTTCTGATGATGCTGACCTATATGGCCGGCGGCGCCGGCGTGGCGGTGGCGTTCTACTACCTGGGCAGCGACGGCAAGCGGGCGCTCACCGCCGTCACCATCGCCTGCGCCGTCATCGGCCTGGTCAGCTGGGTGCGCCACGTCCTGGTCTGGCAGGAGGACGCCAGGCGCCTGAATGCGGCAGGGCAGGCGACGCCGTTCTTCCAGTGGGAGACGGGGTTCGCCAACGGCGCCTTCGCGATCGCCGGGCTCATGGCCGTGGTCTTCGACTGGGGAGTGGCCGCGATGGCGGTCGCCGTGCTCGGCTATGCCCTCTACCTGCTGCAGGCCGCCCTCCTCAACGGCCGCCGCTACTTCAGCGGGCAGAGCCGTACGCCGGCGCGGCTGTGGGGCAGCTTCGTAGCGAATGCGGCGCTGTGCATCATGGTGGGCGTCATCGCCTTCATCGCGTTGAGCGACGCCGCGCTCGGGCCGTTCTGAGCCAGCGACCGGCGCCCGCGAGCGCTGCCCGGGGCGCCCGTTCGATGCCTCCGGAGGGACCATTAGCATCCAGCTGCACGATGTGATCGGCACCGAGGAGCACGTCGTCGCCCTGTCCGCGCTCCGGGCCTCGCGCGAGGGCACGAGAAACCAGGACGAGCAGGCGCAGGTCCTCCACGTCAGCGACGGCAGGCCGCCGAGGTGCCGACCCATCCCTGGGACCAGTACGCCACGGAGGAGTTCTGGTCCTGATGCCCCGATCCCGCCGCTGCCGAGCCGACCGACGAAGCCGAAGCCGCTGAGCCGCAGCGATACCTGGCCGACGGGCACTGTTGCATTAGGCGGCTACGTGATCATGGCGCCGTAAATTTGCTGCCGACGTTCACTCTGCGACCATCACGCGGCCACAAGGGACGTCTGATCGCGCGCTAAGCGGGCACGGAGTGTACGGAGACGAGAGATTCTTCTTTCGGATGATCATGGGATCGCTAAATGCAACAGTGCCACGGTGGCCACCCGAGCCCGATCGATCCCAGCTGTCGCCCGGCATCGGCAGGTACGGCAGAATGCCTCTGACGTCCACGGCGCGGCAGGCAGCGCCGTCGGCACGGTGTCGCCCGGACGTCGCCGACGGATAGGAGTAAAGCATGGCCACAGGAAATGCCCCGGTGCTGGAGGCGCTGGCCGACATCAACGCAGTGTCGCTGGAGCGGACAGAACTCGACCCGTCGTCACTCATTCTGGTCCGGCTAGCGGCCCTCATCGCGGTGGACGCCCCGGCCTCGTCCTACCTGCTGCACATCGGACCCGCCGCGGAGGCCGGGGTGACCCTCGACCAGGCCCAGGACGTGCTCGTCGCGGTGGCGCCGATCGTGGGCACCCCCCGGACGGCGTCGGCCGCCGCCAGGATCGTCGAGGCGCTTGGGCTGGCGATCGATCTGGCGGAGTCGGGCCAGGACGCCTGACCTCTGGAGTCTGGCGCAGGCCGGGCTGACCCCGGCGACGCCGGGCGCGGCCGGCGTGGTGCGCTGCCCCGGCGGGACCGCCCATTCGGGCGGCCCCGCACGGGTCCCAGCGTGCGGGACTACCGCACTGGGCTCCTGGCTGCACCGGCCGACTTCGCCCGATTGTGCCGAATAGCGTGCGTTGAGCCCGCATATACTTATGCGCTGATCGGCATGTTCAGTCGTATTCTTGAATAGGTCCGTCTGCCGCAGGTTGAACGATCCATCGTCGTAATGGATGCCCAGAGGCACCCCCTGCCGGTTCGGAATGGCTGACAGTTCTGCCGGTCAGGCGGATGCCGGAACCGAGATCGCCCGGTTCGGCACTGTTACATTACTGTAAGCGATCGCATGATCATTCGACAGGAAAATCTCTCGTCCGCGCCCGCTCCGTGCCAGACACGCGGTCTGGCCCCTTTCGTGCCCGTGTGACGGCTGCAGAGTCAACATCGGCAGGAAGATTTACGGCCTCATGATCACGTAGCCGCTTGATGCAACAGTGCCCCCGGAGCCTCCGGCGGCGTCGAACATCCGGCCGAGCCCGGCACGGGGCTCGACGGCGATCATGGCGGCGGCGTGCCGTCCGGCCAGACGGCAGCTGGCCGGCCCCGATACCGCGATGCCGATCGGCGGGGCGGCGTCCGGCAGGTCCCAGACCTTCGCGGACTCGACATCGAAGTGCCTGCCCCGGTGGGTCACCGTGCCGCCCGCCCACAGCGCCCTGATGATCTCGACGGCCTCGGCGAGCATCTCGTGGCGTACGGGCGCGGGCGGCCATTGCCCGCCGACGATGTGCTCGTTGAGGTTCTCGCCTGCACCGAGGCCAAGGGTGAACCGGCCGTCGGATAGCAGCTGCATGGTCGCCGGCTTCTGCGCGACGACGGCGGGGTGGTAACGGCGGATCGGGCAGGTGACGTACGTCAGGGGAATGTGGTGGGTCGCCTGGGCGGCCGCGCCGAGCACGCTCCATGCGTACGGGGACTGGCCCTGGGCCTCCATCCACGGGAAGTGATGGTCGCTGATGACCGCGAAGTCGAAGCCGGCTTGCTCGGCGAGGGCGGCGTCGCGCACCAGCTGGTTCGGGCCCGCATGCCCGCACATCATCGTGGAGCCGATCAGGTCATGGCATTCCTCCCTGCTGTTCGAGCGCGTGAGTCACCACGGTCAGGTCCTGCCCGCCGAGACCTTGCTCGCCGGGTAGGCGGCGGCATCTCAGCCGCCGCCCCCCACAGATCCGGACGTGAACCTCTCGGTTCATCCTGTGGGGTTCCACAACTCGGCCACCGGGCCTGACCTGGGCTTCTACGCAGCCCGCTCGTATTCGCTGAGGAGGCCGCCCAGAACGGGCCGGCGCTTGATCCGTTCCCGGGAGGGGTCGGCGACTGGGTGGTCGGGCCGGGGCGGGCGGAGTTCGCGGCTGCGATGGGGTCGTCGCCCGTTGTAGATGTCGCTCGCCGAAGACCAGCATCCGGTCGGTCACCTCCGTCCGGGCGGTGAGCACAAACCTTTCGGCATAGGCGTTCGCCCGGGGACTTCGGGCGGGATCTTCACCGCCTCGATGCCCGCGCCGGCCAGGACCGCGTCGAAGGATGGGGTGAACTGCCCGGCCCGGTCGCGGACCAGGAACCGGAAGTCCGCGGCCCGATCACCGAGATCCATCAGGAGGTTGCGGATCTGCTGGGTGGTCCACGGCCCGTCCGGGTGCGCCGTCACCCCGAGGATGTGCACGCAGCGGCTGCCGACCTCCATCACGAACAGGCAGGCTGCCCATGGTTCCTGGCGAGCTCGGGCTCAACGCCAATCCGGGCTCGCCCCGCCGCCGGGAGGAAGGTCTGTGGCTGGCCGGTGCCCGTGCGCGGTCCGGCCCTTCTGCGGTTTACCTCATGCCGCCGCCGGGGTGGTCACAGCGTCGCGGCGGGCAGGGATGGTTCCGGCCGCGATGCGGGCATCCCACATCTGCCCCCTGGTGACCACGGCATAGAGCCAGCGCAGCAGGGTGGCCGCGCACGCGGCCCGGGCCTGGCCGTCG
>DATJZH010000060.1:0-17035 GCA_035499215.1 Streptosporangiaceae bacterium
GAGGTCCTCCGGCGGGGTAGTAGTAGCCATCTTCATCGACGTCGGCAGGGTCACCGGCACGGAACCTGCCGTCATTATCATTAATCGCCCCGGCGGAGGCATTCCGCCCGGCCGGCCCCCCGTTATCACGCCGTGGCCCCGGACGATGATCTCGCCGACGGACAGCTCAGCGTCCACGACGCACATCTCGGCCTCCTCGGCGGGCCCGCCAGTCGGTCCCGGCGTGCGCTGCTCGCCTTGCCCGGGCAAAACACGCAATAGGTCGTCCCTGGCCGCCCGTATTGCTCTACTATAGTCCACTGGCCATTGTCCTCGGCTTCGCGGCCCTCAGAGATCCAGGTCACAGCGGCCGCTCCGCGTCACAGCGGGCGCTTTCGCATGATCGGCAGCGGCCCGGCCCGGTGCGGAGCTCAGATTTGCCATCGCGCCTCCTGGCAGACCCGTCGCGGGCCCGGCGTCCGCCCGGCCCGGCGCTCGCCGGGCCCAGCCTTCCTTCGACACAGCCTCATCTGCATCATGCCCTGTGCGAGGCGGAACCGACAGGGCTGGTCAGGCGCGATGCGCAGAAGTTGCGGCCATGACCGGCCGGGCGCGCCGCAGGCCGCCCGCCGCCAGGAGCCGCAGGCAGGTTCACCGCTGCCGGAGCCGGGCCGTGATGTACATCACCATGCGGGCGCTGGCCTGAGCAGCTGCGGGACGGATGACACTGGTGAGATCGCGCTAAGCGGCCCGGCATCCGCCCCGGCGTACCGCGGGCAGCTGGATTCCCCAGCCCGGAGCCCTAGGCGAGCAGGCCAAAAGCGATACTCTAGCCACAGATGGACGAGCTGCACGCCCTGGCGGAAAGCCAGTGGTCAGCCGTGCACGCCCTGATCGACGCCAAGGCACGCTGAGGAGTTTTCCACATGGCAACTAATACCGGTGCCCAGGAGGCGCGTGCTGTAGCCGAGGCTGCCCGGGAGAAGGACTGGACACTGCCCAGCTTCGGCAAGGGCCTGTTCCTCGGCGACATACGCCTGGACCTCATTTACCCGCAGCCCAAGCTGCCGGAAGACGCGACCGCCAAGGGCGAGCGGTTCCTCGCCACCCTGCGCGACTACCTGCAGCAGAACGTCGATCCGCAGGCCATAGAGCGGGACAAGCGGATCCCGGACGCGGTCGTCGACGGCCTCAAGAAGATCGGTGCGCTGGGGATGAAGATACCGGAGCGCTACGGCGGTCTGGGGCTGTCCCAGGTCTACTACAACCGGGCAATGATTATCCTGGGCGGCTGGCACGCGAGCCTGGCCGTCCTGATGTCCGCGCACCAGTCGATCGGCCTGCCGCAGCCGCTGCTGATCCACGGTTCCGACGAGCAGAAGGAATACTGGCTGCCCAAGCTGGCCACGTCACACCTGTCCGCGTTCGGGCTCACCGAGCCAGGCGTCGGGTCCGACCCGGCGAAAATGACAAGCAAGGCCGTGCCGACGCAGGATGGCTCCGGTTACCGCATCAGCGGCCTCAAGCTGTGGATGACCAACGGCACCGTGGCCGATGTCATGGTGGTGGTGGCGAAGGTGCCGCGCAGCGAGGGCCACAAGGGCGGGATCACCGCGTTCATCGTGCCACGGGAATCCGAGGGCATCGTCACCGAGACGCGCAACGATTTCATGGGCATTCACGGCATCGAGAACTCGCTCACCCGCTTCACCGATGTGTTCGTACCCAAGGCGAACGTCATCGGCCGCGAGGGCCTTGGCCTGCGGATAGCACTGAGCACGCTCAACACCGGGCGGATGGCCATGGCCGCGCAGAGCACCGGGGCGGCGAAGTGGTCCGTCAAGGTGGCCAGGGAGTTCGCCAACGCGCGGGTCCAGTGGGGCAAGCCGATCGGCCAGCACGACGAGGTGGGGCAGAAAGTCGGTTTCATCGCCGCCACCGCGTTCGGGATGGAGGCGATGGTCGACGTGACCAGCCGGCTGGCCGACGAGAAGCGCAACGACGTGCGCATCGAGGCGGGGCTCGCGAAGCTGTACGGCACCGAGAAAGCCTGGCAGGTAGCCGATGACCTGATGCAGGTGTGCGGCGGGCGCGGCTATGAGACGGCCGCTTCGCTGAGCGCGCGCGGGGTCCGCGGCGTACCGGTCGAGCAGACCCTGCGCGACGTGCGCGCCAACCGCATCATCGAGGGCTCCTCAGAGATCATGCACCTGGCGATCGCGAGGGAAGCCGTCGATCAGCACCTGAGCGTGGCCGGCGATCTCATCGAGGAGGGAGTGCCGCTCGGGGACAAGGCAAAGGTGCTCGCGCAGGCCGGCAAGTTCTACGGAAAGTGGTACCCGAAGCTGGCAGTGGGCCCTGGACAGAATCCGACCGCCTACCAGGAGTTCGGGCCGCTGGCCAAGCACCTGCGCTATGCCGAGCGCGCCAGCCGCAAGCTGGCCCGCTCCACCTTCTACTGCATGGCCCTGTGGCGGGGGAAGACCGAACAGCACGGCGCGTTCCTCGGCCGGATCGTGGACATCGGCGCGGAACTGTACGCCATGTGCGCCGCGGTCGTCTATGCCCGTACCATCGCGACCGAGCAGCCCGAGCGGGCGGCCGCTACCCGGGAGATGGCGGACGTCTTCTGCGAGCAGAGCCAGCAGCGCGCAGAGCAGCTGTTCCACGGCCTGTGGCACAATACCGACAGTGCCACATACAGCCTGGCGCAGGACGTGCTCGAGGGCCGCCACACCTGGCTCGAGGAGGGCGTCATCGACCCGTCCGGTGAGGGCCCGATGGTGCCGGACGGGGCGCCGGCCAGCGTGACGGCGCCCGCCGGCACGGCGCCCGCCGCCGGCACGGTGCCCGCCGGCACGGCGCCCGCCGGCAAGGCATCCAGCGGCAAGGCATCCAGCGGCACCGGCCCCGCGGGCACCGCGACCGGGGCGGGGACGTCCTGAAAGTAACCGCCCTGGAAATACGACGCATGGCCCGGCGCGCTGCGCCGGGCCATGCGCACGCTCATGGCCGCCGCCGGGGTATGTGCCCGCATTTATCCGCAGGCCGGGAGACGGGCCACGAGAAAGGTCACATGCCTGCAAAGACGGCTGAAACCTTCTGCCGGTAAATGTGCCGTTGAGGCGGTCAGCCGGCGCTCGTGCCGCAGCCCGCTCACGCGGCAGCTGCCGCTGCGCACACGTGAGCAAGCCGGGCGGAGCCAATGGCCGCGTGCCGCAGATAAGATAACCGAGGCTGAAGTGGCCTGCTGGCCCGCGAAAGCGGTCATTAGCCACCGCCGGCCCGGCGGTGGCTAATCCGCCGGGATTTCCCGGCGGTCAGGGATTCATGGAAGCTTCATGATCTGCTGGCAGCATCGGCGCGGCGGGGCAGTAACCGACGAAGGGGCAGTTATCTCGTGCATGGCGAGCGGCCAATACGCCAGCGGCCCGGCGCGGTTCACCGGGAGGCGGATCTGAGCACCGGCTTGCCCGGCCCGGGCATGCCGGACGGCACTGCCCGGCCCAGGCCGGCCGGGCAGGAGCCGGCCGACGGCGCTGCGCCGGGCCGCCGCGCCGGGCATGATGGCTTCTGGCTGCGCCGGTCCCGGCGCCGGCGCCGGCGCCGCCAGATCCGTGCCGCGCGGCGGACGATAGTGGGAAGGCATCCGTTCCTGTCGGCCTGCTGCGCGGTCATTCTTCTCCTCACGCCGGTGTGGGTGTCCCTGGGCAGCGCCCTGGCCAACCCCAGCCTCGGTGCCTCCGCCGGGGCACGGGGAGCCGAGTGGTTCCGGACCCATGGCGGAAGCTCCATCGTCAACTGGGCCGAGAACTTCTGGTACTCCCATCATCCGCCGCCCGTCGGCGGCGCACCGGCCAAGAGCGCCATCCCCGATCTGCGGTCAGCCGGCAAGCAGAACGGCGCCGCGGCGGGCTCGGCCGTTCAGCACCTCAAGCGCCCGGCCCGGATGACATCCCCGGCCGGGCACCGGCTGCCAGGCGAGGGCGCATGGCATCCGGCGGGCCGCCGGGTCGACGGGATTCCCGCGGTCTACGAGACATGGGTGCGCCCCGACGCCATCCACACGAGCCTGGTGATCGGCGTGGCCTGGATGGACACCAGGCTGCTGCGGGCAACCCTGTATTCGGGCAGCACCATTCCCGGCGCCGGGCGATTCGCCCATACTGCCCCGATTCCCGGTCCCGCAGCTAAGAGCCTGGTGGCCGCCTTCAATGCCGGATTCCTGATGAGCAACGCGGACGGCGGCTACTACACCGACCACCGGACGATCATTCCGCTGCGTAACGGCGCCGCGTCGGCAGTCATCTACCGCAACGGCGCGATCAACATCGCCGACTGGGGCCGTGGCGATGCCAGGCTCGCCCCGGACGTCGTCTCCGTGCGTCAGAACCTCGACCTGCTGGTCGACCACGGCAAGCCGATCCCCGGGCTCAACCCGAACGACACCACGCAATGGGGCTTCACGCTCGGCAACGCCGTCTACGTCTGGAGGTCTGGCCTCGGCATAACCGCCAACGGCGCCCTGATCTACGTGGGCGGACCCGGACTCAACATCACCACGCTGGCTGACATCCTCGCCAGGGCCGGGGCCGTCCGGGCGATGGAACTAGACATCAACACCGACTGGGTGAACTTCTCGAGCTACGACCCGCACGGCGCGGCAGCGGCCGCTACGCCCGCGAACGGAACGGATCTGCTGCCGGCCATGTTCGGCGGCCCGGGCCGGTACTTCGAGTCGTGGTGGTCGCGTGACTTCTTTGCCATGTCCGCCAGGGCCACGGCACCCGCCACGGCCACGCCGCCGGCCAGCCGCAAGCGACCGGCGGGCTGACCCGGTTCCGGCAATCTGCTCATCGCCCGCCCGTCGGGCCTTGGCTAGGCTGTCCTCACCCGGTGCGCAGCACCGGGAGTCCGGCCAGCCAGCGAAAGAGGGCCAGCACATCATGCCCGAAGACCTCTACGACATGTCATACGATCTTGAGGAAAATGATCTCGAAGATGACGGGATGCTCGACGCGTCGGACACGCTGGACGGTGACCCCGGCGACGACCCGCTGGATCAGGGGATCGTGCCGCCGGACCGGTGGTCGGCCGGCCAGGGCTTCGGCACCACGCTAGCGGAGGAACGAGCGGGCGAGTCACTCGATCAGCTGCTCGCCGAGGAGGTGCCGGACGCGGACCCGTACGCCGAGGCCGAGCTTTCCCTGGACGACCCCAGATCCGATGATGATCAGGAGCCCAGGGCCGGGCGCCTGGTCAGCGGCGATGAGGGAGCGCATCCAGATGCGCAGTCACGCCTTGTCGCACGCGACGTCGGAATCGATGGCGGCGCCGCGACGGCCGAGGAGGCAGCCGTCCACGTGGCGGATGACACCGCAGGCCCCGCCGTCCGCTGATCGCCGCCAGGCGCAGCACGGCAGCGACCCTGACGGCGGGGTGAGGTCATGAGGCTGCCGCAGCCTGCGCTCGCCGACCCCGGGCTGGCCGCACTGAAAATCGCCGCGCGGGCGGCCATCGTCATGCCCGCCGTATTCGCCGTGGCCTACCAGCTGATCCAGCAGCCCCAGACAGCGATCTTCGCTTCCTTCGGGTCTTTCGCGATCCTCATCTTCGTCGACTTCAGCGGTTCTCCCAGGAGCCGGCTCATCGCCTACCTGAGCCTGGCGGTTATCGGGGCGCTGCTTGTCATTGTCGGGACAGTGTGCTCCCGCAACGCCTGGCTTGCCGCCGCCGCCATGGCGGTGGTCGGGTTCGCGATCCTGTTCTCCGGGGTGATTAGCGGCTACATCGCGGCCGCAAGCACGGCAGCGATACTTGCCTTCGTCCTGCCGGTCTCGATCCCGGCTCCGCTGTCGGCTGTCGGGTGGCGCCTGGCCGGATGGGGCCTGGCGGCTGCCGCCGGAATCTGCGCGGTCATGCTGCTCTGGCCGCCGCGGCGGAGCGAAACGCTGCGCGGGCAGGCTGGCCGGACCTGCCTGGCGCTCGCCGACCTGGCACACTGCGCCCTGGCCGCTGATGAGCAGGCCAGGGCGGCAAGCAGGGCTGCGGCCGAGGCGGCCGTCGCCGGGCTGCGCACCAAGCTGGAGGCGCTGCCGCACCGGCCCACCGGGCCGACCGGGCCGGCCACTGCCCTCGCGGCCCTTATCGATGAACTCCAGTGGCTGCTCGTCTCCCTCGAGGCAGTGGCCGGGCCGGCCGTGGCCGAGCTGTGCCGGGACGAGAACGTCGAAGCGATGGCGGCAGCCGCGCTGGTGCTGCGGGCCAGCGGGGCGCGGCTGGCAGGCCGCGCGGAGCGGCCCGACCTGGGACGGCTGGAGTTGGCACAGGCGGCCGTGGTGCAAGCGCTGGCCCGGCGCATCTCCCAGCCTCCGGCGGACTCGGCCGGCCAGGCAGACCAGGATCTCGAATCGCTGGTCGGGCAGTCATTCCGGATCCGGACGATCTGCTACACGACAAGGCAGATCGCCGGCTACGCGCTTGCCGCCAGCGGCGCCGCCCCGGAACCACCGGACGACGCCAGGGTCGGCCAGCGCCGGGCAGCAGCCGCCTGGCGGCTCGCTCCGCGGCCCGCCGTGCTGCAGGCGGTCCGGCAATTTGCCGCCGACAACGCCGACACGCACTCGGTATGGTTCCGCAACAGCGTCCGCGGGGCGGCCGGGCTGGCGATCGCGGTGTTCGTCGCGCAGCGCTCCGGGCTCCAGCATTCCTTCTGGGTGGTCCTGGGCACGCTGTCGGTCCTGCGCTCGAATGCGCTGGGCACCGGCAGGTCCGTGCTGAGCGCGCTCGCCGGGACCGCCGCCGGGATCGTGGTCGGTGCGGCGATCATCCTCGCTCTCGGCGCCAGCGACCCGGTGCTGTGGGGCGTGCTCCCGGTTGCGGTGCTCGTCGCCGCCTATACTCCGCGAGTGGTCTCGTTCGCGGCGGGCCAGGCCGCGTTCACGGTCGTCCTGCTCGTGCTGTTCAACATCATTGAGCCCACCGGCTGGAAGGTGGGGCTGCTGCGGTTCGAGGACGTCGCCATCGGCTTCGCCGTCAGCCTGGGAGTGGGCCTGCTGTTCTGGCCCCGCGGTGCGGCGGCTGTGCTGCGGGAGAACCTGGCCATCGCCTACTCACGCGCCGCGGACTACGTCGCGATAACCGCGCGGCTGCTCACTGGCAGCGCCCATCGCGATCCCGGCCCGGCCGCGCAGGCCGCCGCAGCCGCCGTGGACCGGCTGGACGACGCGTTCCGCCAGTACCTGGCCGAGCGGTCGGCGAAACGGGTGCCTCCGGAGACTCCGACAGTCCTGGTCGCGGGTGCGGCCCGGGTGCTGCGCGCCGGACGGTCGATGGCCGCCCTGGACGCGATGCTGCCAGGCGACGCGGCCAACGGGAGCCTCAGCCAGTACCGCGAGAGCATGAACGGGCAAGTAGACGCCGTGCGCTCCTGGTACGTCACGCTCGGCGATTCCCTCGCCCACGGGACATCGGTGCCGGCGCCGCAACCGGCCGACCCGCAGGCCAGCGGGCGCCTGCTGCGTTACGTACGGGACTCCATCGCTGGTGGCGAGGCATCAGCGCGGCACAGCGCCCTTCTCGTCCTGTGGGCCAGCCAGCACCTCGAGACTCTGCGGCGGCTGGAGGCTCATCTCGCCCAGCAGGCTGGCACGGCATTAGGCGTGCTGCCGGGCCGATGACCAGGACCCGGTTTCCCCTTCGGGCGGCCCGGCGAGCCGGGGATCGACCCCGTGAAGCCGGCCCGACCGCGCCTCACCCCAGGCAGATCGGGCCGGCGGCTCGCGCGCCGGCAGCCGGCCTGGTCCAGGTGCGGTCCCGTCCGCTGCTGATATCAGCTGCTGCCCGGTACCGAAGCGGACGGCGACGGTGACGTGGGCGTGGGCGACGCCGGTGCGGTAGGCGACGTTGACGATGACGGCGGCGGCGGCGAGGGCGAGGGCGAGGGCGAGGGAGATCGGCCGGGTGATGACTGCTGTGACGGCGGGTGCGGCGACTGGGATGGCGACGCCGGCAACGGGCTCGGCGCTCGCCCGCTCGGCGTCGGCTGCGGCACAGCAGCCAGCGGAGACGGAGATGGTCTGGCCGCTCCGGGGAACATGGCGAGCGTCGGCCCGCCCTGGTGCGTTCTCGGGAAGCGCGGCGTGGCGGCCGCCGGCGAGGCAGGAGGGCTAACGGGCGCGTGACGATGGGCCCCTGGCTTCGGCGCTGCCGCCGCCGCCGGGCCCGGAGCGGCAGTCGGCGCGGCAGTGAATTTGTAGAGCAGGGCACCTGCCACGACGAGCACCATGAGCGCCGCCGTGCAGGCCGCTATCGGCCGCAGCGCGAGGCCGCCGGGCCCCCGCCAGTGCCGTGCCAGGAGGCCGTGATCATCGGGGCTGCCGAGCTGGTCGCCGGCCTGGGGGTAAGAACCGGCTTCCGCCGCCAGGGCGGTGCTCATAACGCGCGCCCGGAGCGCGGCGGGCGGCAGCGCGAGCGGCACGGCCCCAATCTGATCCCGGCTGAACACCTGCCGCCGGCTGTCCTGTGCGCAGCTTGCGCAGGAGTCGACGTGGCGGATAAGCCGCGTCCAGACCTCAGGTGCCAGCGGAGCCGACACAGGACGCCAGTCCCCGACGATGGCCGCCGGAACCGGGCAGCCCTGCCAGCCCGCGCGCACGACCGCGACGGCGCCGGCCGCCCGCTCGAATCGGCTGGCCGCGCTGGACACAAGTACCTGGGCCCGGCTGGTGGAGACGCCCAGGATATCGGCAAGATCCGCGCCGTCGATGCCGTGCCGGAACGCGAGACTGAGCACCTCGCGATCGCGGTCGGACAGCCCGTCGAGGGCAGCCGTCACGACAAGCAACGTCTCTGTCCTGCGCACCTCCGCCTCTAGGTCAGCGACGGCGAGGCCAGCCGGGTCGGCTCCCGCGGGGTCAGCCCGCGTCGTGTCAGCCCCCGTGGTCGCGCCCCGCGCCGTCACCGGTCCCGTAATGTCAGCCCCCGTGGTCGCGCCCCGCGCCGTCACCGGTCCCGTGGTGTCAGCTCCCGTGGCCGAGGGCCCGGCCGTCTCGGCATCCGCAGCTCCGATCGGCGCTGTCCGGGCCGATGCACTGCCCAGCGACAATGTCTGCGTGACCGGGCCGCCAGGATCAGCTCCGACGATGTGCGCATCACCGGCGTCCGCCGGGCCCGCCTGCTCGCCGGCGCACCCGTCCGGAATGGGTTCCTCGCAGCGGGAAGCCAGGTCCCGCAGACACTGGCGGCGGGCAATGGAATACAGCCACCCGCTCAGCCGGTCAGGATCTGGCCGCTTGCCGATCTGTGCGGCGGCGGCGATCAGGGCCGCCTGAACCGCCTCGGCGGCTGCCGCCTGGTCCCGCAGAATTCCGGCGCAGTAATCGAACAGGTGCCCGGCGTAGGTGTCATAGAGGTACGCGAGCGTATCCGGGCCGATGCCAGCCGGCGGCCCGGGCTTTCGCCAGCCTTCTGCGGACCCGCTGCCGAACTCAACCGACATGCGACCTCCCACGCGACTCGGAGCACCTGGGCGGAGGGGGGCGCCACTAGTCGCGACTCAAAATGCCAATGATCTGATCGGTGGCGCAAAGTCGGAAACGAGCCGGGATGTTGACGCGTCAATGTTATCGCCACTGCAGCGGCTTTGCGCCTGGCTTCGGACCACGGCAGGGCCGGGGGCAGGCCGCCAGCCCGGGGCCCCGTGGCCGAATGAGCGGGGCTGAGCGGATTCCTGCTGCCCGTGACCGGACCTGGCCGGGCCACCCTGGCGATCTGCGGCGCAAGGCGACCGCGGTCCCGGCTGCCGCCGACACTGATGTGGACGGCGGCCCGGATTCGGCACGCTTCGCCGGGGTAAGAATCATGCAGGTCAGGCATAGTCCTGACGGTCATATTCTGGCCGGTTATCGTCATCGATGCCCATCCGGGCGGCGTCTCATCGGCCGGGCAGGCGGCTACCGGGGCGGGGCCGCGGGGCAACGGGGCAGGGGAGCACGGGGTCATGGGGGGATCTCGCGGCCGGGCGGTCGCGTACCCGGCTGCGGAAACCGCCGGGCAGCAGGCGCCCGCAGCCGTAGCAGCCGTCGTCGAGTCCGCCGTCGGGCAACTGCTGGGAAGCGATACCTCGTTCGGCGCGCTCCCGGCGGTCCTGGAGAATCTCGCCGAGACCTTCCATGGCACGGCTGCGCTGGCGCTCCAGCACACGGCAGGGCGCCTGATGATCAGCCTCGCGGCTCATCCGGAGAGCGCGGCCGCCGATCCTGAGCTGCTCGCGCAGATCAACGAGCTGTGCGCGGCGCATCCCAGGGCCGCGGCGGGGGTCTTCCAGGCCCCGCTAGAGCCGAACCGCCGGAGCGGGCAGGCCCGCAGCGTCCTGGTTGCCCATTCGGTGCCGATCGCCGGGCAGTGCCTGTGCGCCGTCGCGCTTGTCGGCGACGTCGAAAACTGGGACGCGCAGGCGCGCTCCACCACCCGGGCGGTCGCCGCGATCCTGGCCGCCCAGATCCGGCACGCCAACGACACGGCCCAGCTTGCCGAGCGCCAGGCACTCACCAGGGCCCTGATCGACGGATCACCGGACCCGATCGTCACGCTCGATGCCCAGCTGCATATCGTGCAGTTCAACCCGGCCGCCGAGTCCCTCTTCGGCCGCAGCCGCGACGAGGTGCTGGGCTCGGACGTGCCGGGACTGCTGATCCCCGAGGCAGACCGCCCGGAATTCACCCGGATCACTGACGCGTGCCTGCGGGACGCCGGCCGCGGCGCGGCCGGCCCGATGATGCAGGGGCGCGCGCTGCATACCGACGGCACGGTGCGCACGGTCGACCTGACTCCCGTGCCGCTCCGGGTCGAGGGCGAGACCTACGTCTGCGGCTTCATCCATGACCTCAGCGAGATGGAGCGAGCGTCGGCGGCTCTCGCGCAGGAAGAGGAGCGCTTCCGGCACCTGTCGCGGCTAGCCCCGGTGGGCATCGTGGAGACAGACGCGACGGGGCGGTGCACCTTCGTCAACGACCGCTGGTGCGAGCTGACGGGGATGTCCGCCGAGGAGGCGCGCGGCGGCGGCTGGGCGCGGTCCATCCATCCCGGCGACATCCGGCATGTCGAGGAAGAGTGGAAGGGTGCCTCGGCGCAGCAGCGCGAGTTCCGGATCGACTGCCGTCTCCGGTCTGCGCACGGCCCGCCGAGATGGGTACACGCCGTCGCCATCCCGCTGCTGGGAACTGACGGTCACGCTACCGGATACCTGGCGACAGTCACCGACATTACCGTCCGTAAGCAGGCGGAATCCAGGCGCGAACGGCTGCTGGCGGAGGAGCTGCAGGCCCGCCGCGAGGCGGAGGAGGCGCAGCGCCGGCTGACCGAGCAGAACTCGCGGCTGCGAGATCTTGACGAGCTCAAGACGCAGTTCCTCGCCACGGCCTCGCACGAACTGCGGACGCCGCTCACGTCGATTGTGGCCTTCGTCGAGCTGATCCGGGGCGAGGAGCAGGGGCTTACCCCGGACGGCGAGGGGTTCCTCGACATCATCCAGCGAAACGCCGAGAAGCTCATCCGGCTGGTCGGCGACCTCATGATGCTCAGCCGGCTTGAATCCGGCGTCATCCGGCTCGACCTGGCTCCTGTCTCGATCCCGGAAGTCGCCCGCGAGGCCGTCCTGACGGCCTCGGCCGGGGCCGCCGAGCAGGATGTCGAGCTTGAGATCGCTGCCGAGGACGGCCCGGCGATGCAGGCAGACCGGCACCGGCTGATGCAGCTGCTGGACAACCTGATCTCGAACGCGGTGAAGTTCACCCCGGCGGGCGGCCGGGTCGCAGTCACCGTCAGCCACGACGGCGCGGCGTGGCGGATCGACGTGGCCGACTCCGGGATCGGCATCCCGCCCGGCGAGCAGGATAAGCTTTTTGACCGCTTCTTCCGTGCCGCCAACGCACGGAAAGCGGCCCTGCCAGGAACCGGTCTGGGCCTGTCCGTCGTCAAGACGATCACCGACCTGCACGGCGGGCGCATCGAGGTCGACAGCACCCTGGGCAGCGGCAGCACATTCCGGGTGTACCTGCCGGACGGCCGATGACGGCGCGGATCCTCATCGTCGAGGACGACAAGGACATCGCGCTTGCCGTCCGCACCGTCCTGCAGCGCGGCGGGTACGACATCGTCGCCGCGGCCAACGGCAGGGACGGGCTGCGCATCTTTCACGCCAGCCGGCCAGACTGCGTCCTGCTCGACGTCGGGCTGCCCGGCCTTGACGGCTGGGCGGTACTGGAGCGGATACGGGACATCAGCGCGGTGCCCGTGCTGCTGCTGACCGCCCACGGCCTGGAGTCCGAGAAAGTGCGCGGGCTGCGCGCGGGCGCCGACGACTATCTCACCAAGCCGTTCGGCAACCGGGAGCTGCTGGCCCGCGTCCAGGCGCTGCTGCGGCGCTCCGCGCCGGGTGATCCCGGCGCGGAGGTCTACGACGACGGCCGGATTCAGGTCCAGTTCGGATCGCATCAGGTGCAGGTAGACGGCCAGCCGGTCGAGCTGACGCCGACCGAGTACCGGCTGCTGACCGCGCTGGTCCGGCACCCAGGCCAGGCTCTGTCCGCCGGCCAGCTCGTCGAGCAGGCGTGGAACGACCCGCTGCAGGTAGGCCCGGAGCGGGTGAAGTTCTCCGTCATGCGGCTGCGCCGCAAGCTGGGACAGCGCAGCGGCGCACGCGAGCCGATCGAGGCCGTCAGGGGGTTCGGTTACCGGTACGTGGCGCCGCGCTGAGCCTGGTGCCGGCAGACGGCTCCGGCGGGCGCCCGGCAGCCAGACGACCGTTCCGGCAGGCGCCAGGGTAGCCGGCGGACGGCTCCGGCAGCCGCTACCGGCTTGCAACCGGCCGGGCCCGCCGCTGCTACCGGTGCGCCGGAAGGTAGATGAATGACCAGCAATGACCAGGCAGCTCAGCGGGGCCGCATCCTTGTCGTCGAGGACGATCCGGAAGCCGCCAAGTTCACCGTGCACGTCCTGAGCAAATGGGGCGGCTTTGACGTCAGCCATACGGCCGACCCGGCCGCGGCACTGATGCGGGCCACTTCCGAGAGCTGGGACCTGGTCATCACCGACGTGGAAATGCCGGGCATGACCGGGCTCCAGCTGCTCGAGGCGCTGCGCGCCGCGGCGCCGGCCATCCCGGTAGCGGTCATCACCGCTCATGCGACCGTCGACAACGCGGTCACTGCGCTGCGGCATCGCGCCGACGAGTTCCTGGAGAAGCCCCTGCAGCCGAAGCGGCTGATCGCGACAGCGCACGACCTCATCAGCCGGGGACGGGCCGCGCGGCTGGCTGGCCGTGAAGTCGTGCTCGCCATCGGCGCCCATCCGGCGGACGTCGAGATCGGCGTCGGGGGAACCTTGCTCGCCCACCACGGCATGGGCCATGAGATCTCGGTCCTGACGCTGAGCCGCGGCGCCCGCGGCGGTTCCGAATGCGCCAGGCTCAGTGAGTCGCAGCAGGCGGCGGAGATGCTCGGCGCCGAGCTGTACCTGGAGGATCTCGAGGACACCAGGATCAGCCAGGCTGGCCCGACGATCAGCATCGTCAGCCGGGTCATCGAAGCGGTCCAGCCGACGCTGATCTACCTGCACTCGTTCAATGACGCGCATCAGGATCACCGCAACACCCACCGGGCCGCGATGGTGGCCGCGCGGAAGGTCGGGCGCGTGTACTGCTACCAGTCGCCGTCGGCGACAGTCGACTTCGGGCCCACCCGTTTCGTGACCATCGACTCGCACATGCGCAAGAAACTGTCGGCAATTGACGTGTTCGCCTCGCAGGTCGCCGCCCCGGAGTACCTGGAGCCCGACCTGATCGAGGCCACCGCCCGCTACTGGTCCCGGTTCGCCGAAGGCCGTTTCGCCGAGCCCTTCGAGGTGGTGCGTGACCGCGGCGGCGTCACGTCCAGTCCCGGCAGCCGGGCCGCCACGGCGCCGACCGGGGACATCGGCCCGCGCTCGGGGGCAGCGAATGATGCCGTGACCGGACGCCCGGACCCGGCCAGTCCGCAGGGCGAGGTCTTCCGTGCGAGCGGCGCCGACAGCCACGACCGCCGCGACGTCGGCGCCTGCACGCCGGTCCTGCGTACTCTCGACGCGGCCGCAGGCGGCATCTTACGACGGTCGGCCACCTCGCGATCGCCCTGCAGTGGGCTCTCGTCGCGATCGTGATCATCGCGGCCACTCCCCTCGTGGTCGCCGACTACCAGTTCGTTCCCCGCCGCGGCTCATTCCCGGCGGCTGCACTATGACCGGCCTCGATACCTGGTTCCGCCCCGCCGGCACCGCCAGGTCGGCAGCTTCAGCTTCGGGGCGCTGTGGTTCTCGATCTTCCTGCTGCCCATCCACCTGCTGACCGCCTCCGCCGCGCTGATCGCCCGGGCCCTTCGAAGACGAGATCCGCAGCGCGCGCTCTGCGAGCGGCGACTGCCGCTCAGGGCCTGGCCGCCATCGCGCTGGTCGTGCTCATCGTCGTGGCCCGGCTGCTGTGGCTGGGCTGACCGGCGGCCGCATCATTCCGGCACCTCCCGTACCACGTCGGCAGGGTCCTTGTCCCTTCGCAGGCCCTGGAAGCGGGGATGGCGCAGCTGCCCTTCGGCTGTCCACTCGCTGAACCCGACCTGGCCCACGAGGCGCGGCTCGACCCAGTGCACCCGCGACCGCGGCAGGTCGCCGCGGTCGAACGCGGGCTGCTGCCGCTCGAGGGCGGCCAGCGCGGCATGCAGGCTGGCCAGGGTACGCTGGTCGAATCCCGTGCCCACCTTGCCGGCATAGCGGAGCCGGCCGTCGCGGTCGTAATAGCCGAGCAGCAGCGCGCCGAATCCGGTCCGCGACCCCTGCGGGTCGGTGTAGCCGCCGATCACGAACTCCTGGGCGCTCTCGCACTTGAACTTCAGCCAGTACCGGCTCCGGCCGGACTGGTACCGCGCGTCAGCGCGCTTGGCGATGAGTCCCTCCCAGCCGCTGGCGCACGCCTCGCGAAAGTACGCCTCGCCGTCGGCGACGCGATGCTCGGTGTAGCGCAGCGGGTCGTCGAACGACAGCAGCGCGGCCAGCAGCCGCTTGCGCTCAAGCAGCGGCAGCGGCCGGACGTCGCGGCCCGGGGCCCACAGCACGTCGAAGAGGTAGAAGCACACCGGCACCTCGGCGCGCAGCGCCTGGCCAGGGTCGCGGATGCCCAGCCGCCGCTGCAGCCGCGCGAAGCTGGTCCGGCTCCCGGCGAGCGCGACGATCTCCCCGTCGACGATGAAGTCACCGCACGGCTGGGCGCGCAGCGCGGCGGCGATCTCCGGGTAGCTGCGGGTGACGTCGTTCTGGCTGCGGGTCATCAGCCGCAGCCGCTGCCCGTCGCGGAAGCCGAGACAGCGCTCGCCGTCCAGCTTGCGCTCGAAGATCCACTTCGGGTCGGAAAACCTGTCCCTGGTGAGCGTGGCGAGCTGCGGAGCGATCCAGGCGGGCTGCTCGCGCCTGGCAGCCGGACGCTGCCGCGAGCCGGCCGGCCTGCCGGTGGTTGTCATCGCGTCATGACCTCGGTCACTGACTGCGCGGCATCGGCGGGTCGTCGCCCACGATGACGCCCCCGGTGCGGCTCCAGGTGAGATACCGGTAGGTCAGGTTGACGAGCGCCGATATCCGGTTCCGGTTGCCGAGCAGCGTGACCAGGTGCAGGGCGAGCCATGCGAGCCAGGCGAGCGTACCGCGGATCCGGATGTGCCCGGGCAGCTGGACCACCGCCGACCGCCGGCCGATCGTGGCCATGATGCCCTTGTCATGGTAGGCGAACGGCACGGTCGGCAGGCCGGATGCGAGCCTGCGGACCTGCTCGGCGGCATGCCGTCCCATCTGCAGACCGGGCTGGGCCAGCTGAGGCAGCGGATGGGCCTCGGTCAGCGCGAGGTCGCCCACGGCGAAGATCCGGTCATGCCCGGTTACCCGCAGGTCCGGGCCGGCGGCGATGCGGCCGCCCCGGCCCTGCGGCAGGTTCCAGCGGCCCGCGGCGGCCGGCGCAGTCACCCCCGCGGCCCACACCGTCAGGTCGCTGTGCAGTTCCCGGCCGTCCGCGAGCACTACCCGGTCGGCGGTGATCTCGCTGATCGCGGTGCCCAGCTGGACATCCACGCCGCGTTCGCGCAGCTGGCGGAGCGCGTACTGGCGCAGCGCGGGACGGAACGGCGCGAGCAGCGCCGCGGCCTGCTCGACCAGCCTGATGTGCAAGCGGGCCGGGTCGATCTCCGGGAACGTCGCAGGGACCGCGATGCTGCGCAGCTCCGCGAGAGTCCCGGCCAGCTCAACCCCGGTGGCGCCGCCGCCGACCACCGTCACGCCGACGTCGCGGCTCTCGTTCGACGCGCTGAGCTCCTCGAGGCCGGCCATGATCCGGTCACGCAGCGCAACCGCGTCCCTGCGGGTGTACAGGCCGCAGGTGTACTTTTCCGCCCCGGCGACCCCGTAGTAGGCCGCCGACACCCCGGTTGCCAGGATCAGGTAGTCGTAGTCCGCGCCGCTGCCGTCGGCGAGCGTCACGCGGCCGGCCTTGTCATCGATGCCGGCCAGCTCGCCGTGCCGGAAGCGCGCGCCGTACTTCCTGGCGAAGCCGCGCAGCGGGTAGGACACGTCGCTGGCGTTCAGGCCGCCGGTGGCAACCTGGTAGAGCAGCGGCTGGAAGGTGCTGTAGACATTGCGGTCGACCAGGGTCACCCGCAGGCCCGCCCTGGTCAGCCTGCTGACTGTCGACAGCCCGGCGAATCCCGCCCCGACCACGACCACCCGCGGCCGGTTACCGCGCAGCCAGGTCCGCCGGCCTTGCCGCCGTTGCGCCATCTCGTCTCCCAGGTCAGCTGCCCGGCTTGGGCGCGGCGCATGTCGCCTTCGGATTCGCGCCAAAGTAGTTCAGCGGGCCAGCGAGGACCGTCAGGGCTATGGTGCCCGCGTGCGCGCAGGTCACCGCGCGATGGTTGTAGTAGTGCCGCTGTCCGGCCGCAATGGCGCCGATGACCAGCCACACAATGACCAGCACGGTTATGATGCGCAC
>DATJZH010000061.1:0-29966 GCA_035499215.1 Streptosporangiaceae bacterium
CTGGTCAGATGGGGCTCTCCGGATGGTGGAAGTCCCATTCCTGCAGGGCCGCCACGGCGAGCCAGTCAAGTCCCCGCCCGGCCTCCGCCTCCACGCTGTGCGCGAGGGCCGCGAAAGCGGCGGCGGCAGCGTAGCCGTCCGCCGCGTCGCCGGGGTCGGCATTGCCCTCGAGGATACGGATCAGCATCTCTTTCGCGGCCGCCGACCGCTCGGGAGCCGAGGCGTAAGAGTTGGCCAGTGCCGCTGCGGCCCGGCGGACCACGCGCTCGGCCAGCCCGTCAGTCATTTCTGCGCGTCGCTCCGCCAATGCAGTGCCTCCTACTCGGGCCTCCTACTCGGGCCTCCTACTCAGGCGATGCCCGGCATTTTACCCGGCGACGCGAGAACGGCACCGGGGACAGCGGCTCTCCTGCTTGGTCATGAGCTGCCTTGTAGCGGGCAGCGCCGCGCCGGCGAGAATGGAGCGTGGGCTATCACCCGGTCTCGCCCGTCCTCTCCGCCGTCGAGCGCGAGGCGGCCGAGTCTTTGCTGGGCGAGGCGTGGGGTGGGCCGGTCGAGGTATGCACGGCAGAAGTGGTGTGGCACCGGAGCCATGTCGTGCGCCCGGGCACACTCGATGGCCGGGCCGTGATCCTGAAGCGCCCACGCCGGCGCCACAGACGAGGACCTGAGCGGAACGCGTTCGGGATCGAACTCGCCAGCCTCGAGTACCTGGCAGGCATGCCGGTACCAGTCGCCCCCCGGCTCCTCGGCGCCGACCCGAGCGCAGGCATCCTGCTCATGGAGGAACTGCCTGCCGGCCGGTCGCTGGCCGACTCTCTGCTGCTCGGCAATCAGGCTGACGCCACCGCCGGCATAGTCGCCTATGCGACGGCCCTTGGGTCTGTGCACGCCTGGAGCGTGGGCCGGACGGACGCATTTGAGCGCGCCCGGGCACGGTATAGCCCGGCTGCCGGCCCGGGCCCGTGGTGGCTCGACAGGATCGAGCGCGGGCGCAGCCAGTTCCTGCGCGTCGCCTCGGGGCTTGGCATGGCCACAGAGGGGGCTGACGCCGAGATCGACTTGCTGGTCCGGATGCTTGGCGGCGGCAGGTACCTCAGCTTCGTCCACGGCGACCTCTGCCCCGACAACGTGCGTCTGGCCGACCGCCGCTTGCGCATCTTCGATTTCGAAGATGCGAGCCTCGGTTCGGTCGCGCTCGACGCCGCTTACCTGCTGGCCCCGTTTCCCAGCTGCTGGTGCTTTGCGGCCGTGCCCGCCGGCATCGCGGATCTGGCGATGGGGCGTACCGGACCGCGCTGGCCTCAAGCGGAATCGAGGCCGGAGACGACCTGGGCATCGAGTTGACCGCGGCGCTGGCCGGCTGGGTGGTGGCCAGGGGCGCCATGACCGAACAGGCATTGGACAGCGACCGAGAGTGGGGAACGACGACAATGCGACCGCGCCTGGTGTCGTGGACAGAGCGCCCGTCCCCGTGATGGCGCAGCGATGTCCAGCGCGGGGCGCCGCCTGCCGGCTCAGCTAGCCGACCGGGATGTCCTCGATGAGCGCCGCCAGGCCCGCATCGTCCAGCAGGTCCGCTGGCCGCACGGTCATATTGTCGCGCACGTAATGAAATGCGGCCCTGACCTGGCCGACCGGAACGCCCGCGAGCGCCGCCCAGGCCAGCCGGTAGGCGGCCAGCTGAACGGCCGCCGCGCGGCTGCCGCGCGCCGAGCCGGGCGGCCTGCCAGTCTTCCAGTCGACCACGTCGAAGCCGCCCGCCGGGTCATCGGCGAACACCGCGTCGATCCGGCCGCGGACGAGCCGGTCGCCGATCAGCGTCTCGAAGGGCACCTCAACCTCGGCCGGCCAGCGATCGGCCCACTCGCTCCCGGCGAAGCGCTCTTTCAGCTCGGCCATGTCCGCGTCGGGCTCACCGTCCTGCGCGTCGTCGGCCGCGCCGAGAAGATCATCTGGATCGATCAGCTGCTGCTGGCCGAACCGCTGCTCCAGCCACCGGTGGAACTCGGTTCCGCGCTGCGCGGACGGCGCGGGCGGCGCAGGCATCGGTCTGCGTACCTGCTGCGCAAGCTCGGCGGGATCGCTGGCCACCGTCACCAGCGAGGAAACCGGAATCCGCCGGGGCAGCAGTACCCGGATCGAGCTGTCGCCGCGGCGGTCAGCCCGCTCTGCCAGCAGCAGGCCGGCGTCTCTGGCCCACGCTGCCATGACCTCCTGGTACCGGGCCGCCTGAGCCCGGTCATCGGCTCCAGCCGCTGCGCCGGCCGGCTCCCCCGCCTCGGGATCAATCGCGGCGGGCTCCCCCGCGCCCGGCTCCCCCGCGCCCGGCTCCCCGGCGGTGCCGGACATGGCGGCGAGAACCAGGGCGCTGGCCTCACGGACGGTCTCGTACCGCGGGCCGGCGGCCGAGGCCGGGACGGGCCACGGCGCCGATGCGGGCTCGGCCAGCGCCGGGTTCTCGGCCTCGGCGTCGGGCTCGGGCGCCCAGGCCGCCACGCTTCCCGCGCCGGCCTCGCAGGCGGCACGTACCTCGGTGAGGAACTCTGACGGCCCGAGGAGCGAGGTGCCGTCCCCCCACCAGTAGCCGCAGGCGCCCAGCCAGTACGCTGGGCGGGTGGCCGCCACGTAAGCCAGCCGCCGCTCCTCGGCCATTTCCCTGGCCGCGCAGGCGTCGGTGAAGCGGGCGAGCTCGTAGGCCTGCAGCCCAGCCAGCGCCGGCAGATCCGCCGCGTCCCCGCGCAGCGGGAACGGGAGCAGCCGGGGATTCTCGGTCCACCGCGTAGTCAGCTTGGGCTTGGCGGGGAAGACATGCCCGCGCTGCCCGCCGGACAGGCCGGGGACGATGACTGCGGCCCACTGCAGCCCCTTGGCCGCGTGCACGGTCGCCAGCTTCACCGAGTCGGTATCCCCGACCCGGCCGGCCTCCAGGCCGAACTCCTCCTGCTCGGCCGCTGCCAGGTAGGCCAGGAATGCGCCAAGCGTGGGCTCCTCCTGGTCCCCGGCAAAGGCGGCCGCGGCGTCGGCGAAGGCGTCCAGGTCGGCCCGTGCGCTGGCCGGGTCGCTGCCCGGCCGGGCCGCCACCTCGATGTCCAGGCCCAGGGCCCGTTCGACCTCGCCGACCAGTTCCGGCAGCGAGCGCCCCGCGTGCCCGCGCAGCGCGCGCAGCTCGGCGGCAAGCGCAGCGCAGCGCGCAAAGCCCGCCGCCGAGTACCGGTCCGGGCTGCCGAGGTCGTCCAGGGCCTCCACCAGGCTGCCGGTCTCCCTGGTGAGGTCGGCAGCGGCACGGGTCAGCACGTCGCCTCCGGCGTCGCCGCCCTGGCGTTGATCCAGCACGGCGTGCTCGCCGCCGCCGCGGGCAAGGTCGCTGGCGCGACGGCCGAGCGCGACCAGGTCGCTGGGGCCGATCCGCCAGCGCGGCGAGGTCAGCAGCCTGGCCAGCGCGTCACCAGCGGCCGGGTCGTGCATCACTCGCAGCGTCGCCACGATGTCGGCCACTTCGGGCACGATCAGCAGCCCGCCGAGGCCGACCACCTCCACCGGGATGCCGCGCTGCTCCAGGGCGGCGCGAAGGGCCGGGAACTGGCTCCGCTTGCGGCACAGTAACGCGATGTCGCGCGGATGCACCGGATCGGGCCTGCCGTCGGGCCAGCGGCGGCCGTCTGGCGCGATGCCCGGCGGAAGGTTCAGCAGCGCGGCGATCTGGTCCGCTGCCCAGCGCGCCTCGTCGGCCGCGGTCTCCAGCAGGGCGCAGACCACCTCGCCCCGCTCTGCCCGGTCCGGCGGGGCGGCCAGCCGCGGCACACCGGGAGCCAGCACGCGCAGTTCCTCCTGGATGGCGGCCGCCGCATCGAGGATCCGGCCGGTGTTGCGGAAGCTGGTGGACAGCAGCCGGACCGGCGCGGGGGCCGAGTCGGCCGCAGCGAAGTCGACGGCGAACCGGCTCAGGTTTCCGGCGCTGGCGCCGCGCCAGCCGTAGATGGACTGGCAAGGATCGCCGACCGCGGTGACCGGATGACCGCCGCCGAACAGGGATGCCAGCAGCACCAGCTGCGCCTGCGAGGTGTCCTGGTACTCGTCCAGCAGTACCACCTGGTAGCGGGCCCGCTCGGCGGCCCCCACCTCCGGATGCCGGGCGGCGATCCGCGCGGCGAGCGTCATCTGGTCGCCGTAGTCGATGACTTCCCGGCCGGCCTTGACTGCCGCGTAGGCGGCGGCCAGCGGGAGCAGCTGCTCGCGGGTCCGCTGGGCAGTCATGATCTTCCTGGCCAGGGCGGGCACCTTGCCGGAGATCTGCTGGAAGCGGCGCTCGAGCCACCGGCCGACGTCGATCACATCAGCTGCGTCCCGCAGGTGCTCGGCGAGCTCACCCGCCAGGTCAAGAACGGCTGCCGTCACGGTCGCCGGCGACCAGCCGACGGCGTCCATCGGGCCGTCGTACGCGGCCACCACCCTGGCGGCCAGCTGCCAGGCGACCGCTGGGGTAATCAGGCGCAGCGAGGGTTCCAGCCCCTCGCGCAAGGCATGATCACCAACCAGCCGCCCGGCGTAGGCATGGTAGGTGGCGATGACCGGGTCACCGGCTGCCTCGTCCGCGGGCCCGGCCAGTCCCGCGCGGCGCAGGCCGTCGAGCCGCATGCCAACCCGCTCCGCGAGCTCGGCCGCCGCTTTCCTCGTGAATGTCAGGCCCAGCACCCGCTCCGGCCTGACCAGCCCGTTCGCCACCAGCCAGATCAGCCGGGCTGCCATCGTCTCGCTCTTGCCTGATCCCGCGCCCGCGATGACCGCCATCGGCCCCAGCGGAGCGCTGATCACTGCGGCCTGCTCGGCTGTCGGCTCGGCCACGCGCAGCAGCCGGGCCAGCTGCGCAGGGTTGTAGCACGCAGTCGTCACGGCGCCACCTGCGCGCCCCGCTCGTGGACCGGGCAGCAGGACACGACCGGGCAGGTCCGGCAGCCTGAATTGGCCGTGGCCTGGAACACCGGCCCGGCCATCCTGGCTGCCACCGTCTCGACCAGCTTGCTGGCCCATCCGGGCTCGGGATCGTCGGACAGCGCGCGCTGGCGCTGCACGCGCACCCGGGCCGCCAGGCCTGCCCTGCCGACCTGGACAAGCTCGGCACCGCCGGGCTGCATCACCCCGAGCTGCTCGAAGGCACCCAGCAGGACCGCCAGCTGATACACCCCGAGCTGGGGGTTGCGGTCCAGGTCAGCGTCGGGCGGCCTGCTGGTTCCCGTCTTCAGGTCCACGACGATCGCGCCGCCACCTGGGTCGCGCTCCAGCCGGTCCACCTGGCCGGTGATCAGCACGTCGCCGACCCGCACCCGCAGGCTCTTCTCGATCGCTATCAGCTCCCGCGGGTTGCGCCGGTGCCAGTCCATGAACCTGGCCACCATCCGCTCTGCCTGCTCGCGCTGCTTCGAGCTGTACCAGGCGCTGCCGAAGTCCAGGTGGTGCCACATCTCGTCGATCCGCTTGGTGATGTCGTCATCGCCTGCCCCCTCTGCGGCCAGCGCCGCAGCGGCGTGGATCACGATGCCGAAATGACGCGCCACGCTGGCGGAGCCGACGCCGGCGGCCGCCTCCAGCAGCCAGCGCAGCCCGCACTTGGCGAACGACTCGATGGCCGACGGCGAGAGCCGTACCTCGCCCTCGATCGCCGGCCCGGAGTCGGACAGCTCGGTAAGGGCATACCACTGCCGCGGGCTGGCTCCGCGCACGCCCGCGGCGGCAAGCCTCGCCAGCTGGCGCGCCGCGGCCTGGCGGACCGGACCGGGCAGGGCGGCATCCGCGGCGGCGCGGCGCAAATCAGCGGTCAGCGCGGGCAGCGACAGCCAGCGCAGGCCGCTGCTGGCCACCTGCTCGACCTCGATGTCGTCGCCGGCGAGCTCGGCCGCGAACCTGGAGGGCCGTTCCTCGCTGTCGCTGCCGCCGACGGCGGTGACGACAAGGGCGGTGCGCGCTCTGGTCACGGCGACATAAAACAGCCTGCGCTCCTCGTCGAGCAGCTTGGAGCTGAGCGCGGCAGCCGTCGCATCCGGCGCGGTCGCCTCGAGTGCCGCGCCGCCCACGACGTGCCCGGCTGTCACCTCGACCAGCTCGTCCATGCCGAGCAGCGACCCGCGCATCCGGACGTCCGGCCAGGTTCCCTCCTGCACTCCGGCCACCACCACCAGGTCCCACTCCAGGCCCTTGGCCCGGTGCGCGGTCAGGACTGCCACCGCGTCACCCTGCGGGGCGCGCTCGGCGAGGGAGTCGCCCGCGATTTCCTGCCCGGACAGGCTGTCCAGGAAGAGCAGGGCCGAGCCGTGCGGCAGCCGGGCCGTGAAGCGGGCAGCTGCGTCGAACAGCTCCACCACCGCGTCCAGGTCTGCGTCGGCGGCCGCGCCGCGGGTCCCGCTGGCCGCGCTGGCTGCCTGCCACTGGTCCGCCAGCCCGGAAGCGGCCCAGACAGCCCAGAGCACGTCGTGCGCTGTGCCGTCCCGGGCCTTGTCCCGTGCCAGCGCCAGCAGGGCCGCCACTCGCCGCGCCGCGGCGAGCGCCGATCCGGCGGCCGCGCCGCCGCGATGACCCGCGCCGCGGGAACCGGGACCCGGACCGGCGGCGGCGACGGGCCCGGCAGCGGGACTGGCGCCGCGGCCGGCAGCCGCGTCACCGGCGTGGCCGGCCGGCCAGCCGGCCACCGCCAGCTCGCGGGGATCACTCAGCGCCGCCGCGAGCGGCTCGGCCGGCGGCTGCTGCCCGGCCGCCTGCGCCGCGGCCCGCAGCGTCCGGCGCAGCCGGCGCAGGCCGAGAGCGTCGGTCCCGCCGAGCGGACCGGTGAGCAGCTCGGCAGCGGACTCCTCGTCGAGCGCGCCGGGCCGCAGCGCGCAGCTCAGCAGGCTCAGCAGGGGCCGCGTCCCTGACTCGGCGGTCAGCGGCAGCTCATCGCCGGCGACAGCCACCGGCACCCCGGCGGCGGCCAGGGCCCGCCGCAGCACCGGCACCTGGCGCACCGCGGAGCGCACCAGCACTGCCATCGATGACCAGGGCAGCCCGTCCAGGAGATGGGCGCGACGCAGCGTATCGACGATGACTGCCGCTTCCTGGCTGGCGCTGTCGGCGACGCGGACAGCGACGGTGCCGGGCTGTACGCCGTTCAGCGCAAGCAGCGCCCGGTGACCATGCTGCGCATCGATGTCGGCGACAGCCGCCGCGGGCAGCCGCCGCGCGATCCGGCGCGAGGCAGCCAGCAGGTCAGCTCCGCTGCGCCGGCAGGTACGCAGCGCAATCACCCGCGCCGGACTGCCGTCGGGAGCGCGGAAGGCGGCGGGAAAGCGCCGGATGGCGCCGACGTCGGCGCCGCGGAACGCATAGATCGACTGGTCGGGGTCGCCGACGGCAATCAGCTCCCGGCCGTCGCCAGCGAGCGCGCGCAGCAGTTCCTCCTGCGCGGGGTCGGTGTCCTGGTACTCATCCACCAGCACGGCGTCGTAGCACTGACGCTCCCGCTGCCTGATCTCGGCGCGGCGCAGCAGGCCCCCGGCGATCCGGACAATCTCCGCGTAGTCGTAGCTCGGCACCGGCGCCAGGTCGAACCGGGCTGCGTACCTGTCCAGGAATCCGCCCGCCGCGACCCAGTCATCGCGGCCGCGCTGCCTGCCCAGCCGGGCCAGGGCGCGGCCATCCTGGCCGCGCTCGGCCGCGCGCAGCAGGAAATCCCGCAGCTCGGCGGCGAATCCCCTGGTGCCGAGCGCGGGCCGCAGCCGCTCCGGCCAGTTGCTGCCTCCGTCTGTGGCTTCGCCGCGCAGCAGCCGCCGCACTTCAAGCAGCTGCTCGGGACCCGACAGCAGCGTCGGCGGCTGGTCGCCGGCCAGCACGAACTCCCGGCGGACCAGCGCATAGGCGTAGCTGTGGAATGTCAGCGCGAGCGGCTCGCGGGTAGTCCGGCCGAGCCGCAGCGTGATCCGCTGCCGCAGTTCCTGCGCCGCCTTCCGGCTGAATGTCAGCACCAGCACCCGGCCTGGCTCGATCCCCCGCCGGGTGATCCGCTCGACGACCGACTCGACGATGGCGGTCGTCTTGCCGGTGCCCGGCCCGGCCAGTACGAGCAGCGGGCCGCCCGAGTGAGTGACCACTCGCTGCTGGGCGTCGTCCAGGCGCGGCGCGGCCGCCGCCAGCGCCGGCCGGCGGACGAGGCGGTACGAAGGCAGCTCGCGGTCCATGTCTGTACGGATTCCAGCAGAAGCCACCGACATTCGGGGGCAGTTAGGCCGGCCACGCCGGGATTTTCGTTGCCGTTATCCGGCCCACCGGGCGCGCCGCATGTCCACCCGGACCGCGCCGCCCCGAGCACTCTCGCGCAGCGGGGTGAGCTCGCTGCGGTAGCGCGCGAGTGCCGCCTGCTCGTGTCCGGGCAGCAGCGAGCCGTCCGCGCGGACGACCCGCCACCAGGACGCGCCGTCTCCCCACAGGGCCAGCACGCGGCCGACCTGCCGCGGGCCGCCAGTGCCCAGGTACTCGGCGATATCACCGTAGGACATCACCCGGCCGGCCGGGACCTGGTCAACGACGTCAAGTACCCGGCTAGCGAAGTCGCCGAGCGCGGCACAGCCGCCCCGGGCACAGCCGCCCCACTCACAGCCGCCCCGCTCACAGCCGCCCCGGTCGCTGGCGTCGCTCACTTGCAGGTCCCGGCCTCCTGGTCCCGGTCGGGCGCTGCCGCTGCATGACGGCCGGCCGGGGCTGCCTGCCAGGGGAAGCGGGGCAGCGCCGACGGCCGCACAGCGTCCAGCGGCCCCGTGGGGACGTCGTCTTGACCCGGATCATTGCCGGGCCGCTGGTCAGCGACCCAAGCGCCGTCCGCGAAGGCGGCCTGGCCGGGTCCGTCACCGGGCGGTGGCTCACGCCGGACGGTGACCAGCCGCCAGGTCGCGGCCAGCACCAGTGCCAGGCAGCCCGCGCCCAGCAGGATCAGCATGATCAGCATGCCCGGCCGGCGCCTGCTGATGGGCGCCGCAGGGACAGCGGCGGGACCGCCGCCGAAATAATGCGACGCGGTGATGCCGTGCTCGGCGCTGGCCGGCCGGGCCAGCGCGCCAGCAGCGGTCAGTGCCGCGCCCGCGTCCACCGTGCCGAAGCCCACCTGATCGTCGTAGCCGTCCCGGGGGCGGTTCTGCGTGGTGCTGATGATCGCGTTCGCGACCAGTGCCGGGGACAGCCGGGGATAGCGGGACTTGATCAGCGCAGCCACGCCCGCGGTGAGGGCGCAAGCCGGGCTGGTCCCGCTCACCAGCCAGTACGACCCGTCCCTGCCCTGCGCGGGCACATTGACGCCAGGGGCCGCGACCTGCACGGACAGGTTCGCGCTGGAAAACGAGGCCGGCAGCCCGGCCTCGGTCACCGCGCCGACGCCGAGCACGCCCGGATAGTCAGCGGGAAAGGAGTACGGCGCATGGCCATCACCGTGGGCGTCGGCGGAATCACCGGAGTTGCCGGAGGACGCCACGACCACGACGCCGCGGTTCAGCGCGAGCTGCAGGGCCGAGCGGACAATGCGGCTGGCCATGTCGTAGCCGAGCGACATGCTGATGACGCCGGCCTGATGCGCCACCGCGTACCCGATGGCTGCCGCCAGCTCACGCTGGCCGCGGATCAGCGGCTCACGCTGGTACGCGGTGAAGCCAGGGTCTTTCCTGTCAGTGATGACGCGGATCGACAGCACGTGCGCCCGCGGCGCCGTCCCCAGGACCCCGCTGTCGACGCCATGGCCGTGCCCGGCGACCAGGGAGGCCATCCAGGTCCCGTGCACTCCCCAGTAAGGATTGCTCTCCGGGGTGCCGACCCTGGTGTAATCCGGGCCGGTGGTGACTGATCCCCGCAGGTCGGAGACGTCAGGATCAACCCCGCTGTCGATCACCGCGACGGTGACGCCCTGCCCCATCGTCACCTGCCAGGCGGCGGGCGCTGCGACGGCATTCAGGACCCACGCCTGGTCACTGCGTGCGAGGTCGGCGCGCGCCTGGCCGGTGACCGTGAGGACGGGGGCCAGCGTGAGGGCCAGGGTCAGCGTGCCGGCGATGGCCAGCCTCGCCCGCGCCCGCGGCGGGGCAGCCGTCAGCATCCCGGTGCTCCCGGGCAGTGCGGCGCGCTGGGCAGGGCACCGAGGGGCGCGCCGATCGCGTCCGCCACTCCGCCAGCGAAGCCGGTCATCTCGGCAGTCGTGTAGCGGTCCGACGACACCCGGACCGTCGGCCGGCCGTCGGAGAAGCCTGCCGCCAGCATGATCAGGTACGGCCCGTCGCCGGCCGCCCGGGTGACCTGCCGCTGCCGGTCGTGAAACTCCGAGGAGAGCGTGCCGGGATAGGCGACTGGCCGGACGCCGGGCGAAAGGCCATCGGCCCGGCCCGCCGCAGGCAGGGCGGAAATATCGCCGGCCGCGGAAGTCGCCGCGGAATTGCTCGGCAGCTCGGCGACGCCGACAGTCACGAGCATGCTTCCGGTCGAGTCGAGGTACGTTGCCCGCAGCACGACCGTGCATCCGAAGCGGTCAAGCACACGTGCCGCAGCTCGATCAGCGGCCGTACGGCAGGCAGCCTCGGGGGCGATCCCCAGCCGCCGGGCCGTCAGGCCGAGCTCGCCGCCGGAGTTGAGTGTGGCGCCGGCCACCGTGTACGGGACCGCGGCGGGGAAGATCTGGCCGGCCCGGTCCGTTCGCCACCGCCGGGCGGTCTCCCAGGCCATGATCTGGCGCGCCTGGGCGGCCGTGAATCGGCGCGGCAGCACCTGGGTGATGATACCCGCGGCGGAGGCCGCCAGCCCGCTGAGGCCCAGCGCCAGCGCGGCCAGGACGAGGCCGCGGCGCCAGGCGCTCACCGCCGGGACAGCATGCCAGCAGGGTGCCGCCAGATCGGCGCGCGGCGGACCGTCATCACCGCCCGCGGGTCCCGGTTGCACGGCCACACCGGAATGTTACGGCCTGCTCGGACGTCAACGCGCCGGCCGGCGCCGGGCTCTGGGCTTCCGGCGGCCTGGCTCAGTACTCGGGCAGCGTGGGATCCACCTGGCTGACCCAGGCCAGCACCCCGCCGCCGACATGGACCGCGTCGGCGAAGCCCGCGTTCTTGACCAGGGCGAGGCATTCGGCGCTTCGTACACCGCTCTTGCAGTGCAGCACGATCCGCCGGTCCTGCGGCAGCCGGGAAAGCGCGGCACCGGTGACGAACTGGTCTTTGGGAATGAGCACAGCGCCGGGGATCGACACGATCTCATACTCGTTCGGCTCCCGGACATCGACCAGGAAGATGCCGTCGTCGGCGTCGAGCATCGCCTTCAGCTGGGTGGCCGTGATCGTGGATCCCGATGCTGCCTGCTGCGCGTCCGCCGACACCGTGCCGCAGAAGGAGTCGTAGTCGATCAGCTCGATGATCGTCGGGTTCTTCCCGCAGATCGGGCACTCAGGGTCTTTCCTGACCCGCACGGTGCGGTAGCTCATCTCCAGCGCGTCATAGATCATCAGGCGTCCGGCGATCGGCTCGCCCGTGCCGGTGATCACTTTGATGGCCTCGGTCACCTGGATGGAGCCGATCGAGGCGCACAGCACGCCAAGCACCCCGCCTTCCGCGCAGGACGGGACCATGCCAGGCGGCGGCGGCTCGGGGTACAGGCAGCGGTAGCAGGGGCCGTGCTCGGCCCAGAACACGCTCGCCTGCCCGTCGAACCGGTAGATGGAGCCCCAGACGTAGGGCTTGCCAAGCAGCACGCACGCGTCGTTCACCAGGTACCGGGTAGCGAAGTTGTCGGTGCCATCGACGATGAGATCATATTGCGCAAAAATCTCCAGTGCGTTGTCGGAGTCCAGATGCTCCACGTGCGGCACCACAGTGACATAGGGATTGACCTCGGCGATCGCGTCGCGGGCCGACTCGGCCTTGGGGCGGCCGATATCGGACTGGCCGTGGATGATCTGCCGCTGCAGATTGGACTCCTCCACGACGTCGAAATCGATCACGCCCAGCGTGCCCACCCCGGCGGCGGCAAGGTACAGCAGCGACGGCGACCCGAGGCCGCCAGCGCCCACGCACAGCACTCTGGCGTTCTTCAGCCGCTTCTGCCCGGTCATCCCGATCTCCGGGATGATCAGGTGGCGTGAGTAGCGCTTGACCTCGTCGGCACTCAGCTCTGCGGCCGGCTCGACTAGCGGTGGCAATGACAACGTGAACTCCCGGGATTGGTCGATATGCGTGCCCACTGGCAGTGAACCAGCCGCGCCGGCGATGCATTCCGCACGGCGGTACTCGCTGCGGCCCGCGAAGAATGTCACCGGCGCCCGGTACAACTCTGCCATGCCGGAGAAACCGCCGCCCCGATCAGGCGGGACAGCCAAGCAGGGTGGCACAGATGGTGGCCCGGATGGTCGCGCCGACAGCGAGCAGCGGCCAGCCGGCGACATGGTGCTGCCGGCGGTCCCCCCTGTCACGCGCGCGCCCGGCATCCGCCGTCCGCTGCCCGATGCGGTGGCGGTTCGGCGTCTGATCGTGCCGGAGTCCGCGCCGCCGTTTGACGATGAGCCGGCCGTAGCCGGGCGCGCGCCCGGCGGGGCAGCCGAGATCCGCGCTGCTGAGGGCCGATCCGGCGGCGTCTGCGCCGCGGCGGTTTCGCGATCCCGGGCTGGCCCGCCGGGTGCGGCGCGTGGTCAGGGCGGTGCGGGCGGCCGGGGCGGGACAGGCGCCAGTGCGGGCTGCCAGGGCGGGACAGGCGCCAGTGCGGCGGGCCAGGCCGGTGCAGCCGGCCAGGGCGGGACAGGCGCCAGTGCGGCCGGCCAGGCCGCGACGGGAAGCTGTGCCGGGGACAGCTGGCCCAGCCAGTTCGCTCAGGTGCTGGCCGAGACGCTGGCAGGCGCGCGGCCGCAGCGCCAGATCACGCCGTGGACCACCGAGAACGCCCGGCGGCGCATCAGGCAGCTCGGCCCGCTGCTTGCCGCGGGCCAGCAGCCGCGGCTGCACCGGGTAATCGCCTCCAGTCCGGCTGCTGACGTCGTAGAGATGACGGTCATCGTCCGGTTCGGGCCAAGGGTGCGGTTCCTGGCACTGCGGCTGGAGCGCAGCGGCCCGCGCCAGCGCGACCCGCTGCACCCGGACCGGCACCAGCCGCGGGCAGGACCGTCGCGATGGCTCTGCACGGTGCTCGAGGCGGCCTGACACAATCGGCCCGACAGGGGCTTCGGGCGGCCGGTTCTACCGCCTGCGCGGGTCCCCGTGACACAGCTTGTACTTGCGCCCGGAGCCGCACGGGCAAGGAGCATTCCGGCCGACCTTGGCGAAGCTCGTGCCGCTGGGCTCCTCGGCGTGCTGCTCGGCGGCGCCTGAGCCATCGGTGCTCGGCGCGGTGTACCGGAGCCTGCCAGGCCGCCTGGGCTGCTCAAGCCCGCGGCCGGCGAGGGCCGCCGGAGCGGCCGGGGCCGGCGTCGCGCCATTTCGGCCGCCCGCGGGCCCATGCGCCGCCGGGGCCGGGGCCTGCGCCCGCCGTCGGCCGGGCGGCGGGCCGGAGACCACCGGCGCGGCAGCGGCCTGCCCGCCGGGTGCCGCCTCTTCGACGATCGGGTCCTCCTGAACCTGAACCTGCAGGTTGAACAGGTTGCCGACCGATTCTTCCTTGATGCCCTCCATCATGGCGTTGAACATGTCGAAGCCCTCGCGCTGATACTCCACCAGCGGATCACGCTGCGCCCAGGCCCGCAGGCCGATGCCGTCGCGCAGATAGTCCATCTCGTAGAGGTGCTCGCGCCACTTGCGGTCCAGCACGGACAGGACCACGCGCCGCTCGAGCTCCCGCATCACTTCCGGGGTCAGCTCCTCGGTACGCCGCTCGTAGGCGGCGTGCGCGTCCTGGTGAACCCGCTCGGTGATGAAATCCGCTGACAGGCCGGCTCGCTCGCCGCCCGCCTCCTCGACGAGCTCCTCGACCGAGATCACGCCGGGGCACAGCTGGCGGAAAGCCCGCCACAGCTGGTCGAGATCCCACTCCTCGGGAAAGCCATCAGCGGTGGCGGCTGCCACGTAGCCGGCGATCACGTCGTCGATCATCCCGTTGATCTGCTCCTGCAGGTCGGCGCCCTCGAGCACGCGGCGTCGCTCTTCGTAGACGACGTGCCGCTGCCGGTTCATGACGTCGTCATACTTGAGCAGGTCCTTGCGGATCTCGAAGTTCTGCTGCTCAACCTGTGTCTGGGCGGACCTGATCGACCTGCTGACCGCCTTCGACTCGATCGGGACGTCCGGCGGCGTCTTGAGCCATTCCATGAAATGCGCGACCTTGTCGGCATTGAACATCCGCATCAGGTCGTCTTCGAGCGACAGGTAGAAACGTGATTCGCCCGGGTCACCCTGCCGTCCGGAGCGGCCGCGCAGCTGGTTGTCAATCCGGCGCGACTCATGCCGCTCGGTACCGAGCACGTACAGGCCGCCGGCGGCGACGACCTCCTCGTGCTCCTCGGCGACCGCCTTCCTGGCCTTCTCCACTGCCTCAGGCCAGGCCGCCTCGAAGTCCTCGGGCGTCTCCACCGGCGACAGGCCGCGCTGATGCAGCTCAAGGTCGGCGATGAAGTCAGGGTTGCCGCCCAGCATGATGTCAGTGCCGCGGCCTGCCATATTGGTGGCCACGGTGACCGCGCCCTTGCGGCCGGCCTGTGCCACGATCGCCGCCTCGCGCTCGTGGTACTTCGCGTTCAGCACCTCGTGCGGGATGCCGCCGCGCTTGAGCATCCTGGACACCAGCTCTGACTTCTCCACGCTGGTCGTGCCCACGAGTACTGGCTGGCCCCTGTGGTGCCGCTCGGCGATGTCCTCGACCAGGGAATCGAACTTAGCCTGCACCGTCTGGTAGACAATGTCGGCCTGGTCGGCCCTGATCATCGGCTTGTTGGTGGGGATCGGCACCACGCCCAGCTTGTAGGTCTGGTGGAACTCGTTGGCCTCGGTCATCGCCGTGCCGGTCATCCCGGCGAGCTTGTGGTAGAGGCGGAAATAGTTCTGCAGCGTGATCGTGGCGAGCGTCTGGTTCTCGTCCTTGATCTGCACGCCCTCCTTGGCCTCGATGGCCTGATGCATGCCCTCGCTGTATCTGCGGCCCTGCAGCATCCGGCCGGTGAACTCGTCAACGATCATGACCTCGCCGCTGACGATGACGTAATCCTTGTCCTTCTTGTAGAGCTCCTTGGCCTTGAGCGCGTTGTTGAGGAAGCTGACCAGCGGGGTGTTGACCGACTCGTACAGGTTGTCGATGCCCAGCCAGTCCTCGACCTTCTCCACGCCGGACTCGAGAATCCCGACGGTGCGCTTCTTCTCGTCGACCTCGTAGTCGCCCTCGCCGTCCTCGCCGCGGCGCAGCCTGGGCGCGATCTTGGCGAACTCCTGGTACCAGCGGCTGTTCTGGTCGGCCGGACCGCTGATGATCAGCGGCGTGCGGGCCTCGTCGATGAGGATCGAGTCGACCTCGTCGACGATCGCGAAGTTGTGGCCACGCTGGACGCATTCCTCCAGCCCCCAGGCCATGTTGTCCCTGAGGTAGTCGAAGCCGAACTCGTTGTTGGTGCCGTAGGTGATGTCTGCCAGGTACTGCCCCCGCCGCTCGTCCGGCTCCATCTGGGCGAGGATCACGCCCACCTCGAGCCCAAGGAAACGGTGAATCCGGCCCATCCACTCGGCATCCCGCTTGGCGAGGTAGTCGTTGACGGTGATGACGTGCACGCCCTTGCCCGGCAGAGCGTTCAGGTAGGCGGGCAGGACGCAGGAGAGCGTCTTGCCCTCGCCGGTCTTCATCTCCGCGATGTTGCCCATGTGCAGGGCCGCACCGCCCATCAGCTGCACGTCGAACGGGCGCTGGCCGAGGGTCCTCTTCGCGGCCTCCCGGACGACGGCGAACGCCTCGGGGAGCAGGTCGTCGAGGGACTCGCCATCGCCGTGACGCTGGCGGAATTCCCCGGTCATCGTTCGCAGCTCAGCATCGCTGAGCGCAGCGAAGTCCTCCTCGATGGAGTTGACCTGATCGGCGATCCGCCTGAGCCTGCGCAGGATCTTGCCCTCGCCGGCGCGAAGGACACTATCGATGATTGCTGGCACTTCTGCTAACGCTCCTCGCGGGATCGTCTGGCTAACTGGCCGGGCCCGGCCTGCTCCTGCCCGCGGCGCAGCGCCGCGGAGAGCAGGCCCGGGTGTGCGGCGGACCGGCTACCACACATGCTCACAGTCATGGTAGGCGAGATGGGGAGCTAATCCGAGCCGCGTGCCCGGGGCGCAGGCCCGGGGGCGGCTGCTGAGCCTTTCCGGGTCCCGGCCACAATGTCAGATAGGGTCTGGTCTGATACCTGCGACGAGAGGAGCGCGCATGCCGAACCAGTCCGAGCCGGGCGCCAGCGCCGCGCAGGAGCCGGCACGGTACGGCGTGACGCGGGCCGCCGAGGGCGGCGCGCCCCTGCACGGGCCGCCTGCCACCGGCGCGGCCGCGCAGGAGCCGGGCGTGCTCGCTGATCTGGCCGTAGCCGGCGGCCCGGATCCGCAGGCTCTTCCCACCTTTCACGGCCGGCCGGTCTCCTGGATCGCGGTCTCGATCGTCGCGGTCGGCTTCCTGGTGGGCGGCCTGGCTCTGGTCTTCGGGCCGACGTGGTGGGTGTTCTGGGTGGGCGTCGGCCTGGCCGTGCTCGGCGGCCTCCTAGCCATGTCCACCGACATCTTCGAGGACTGGTACTAGGACCACCCGCCGCACCTCGAGCAGCGGCCGCGGTCCGCGCTCGCGGCAGCCGGAAGCTGACCGGCAGCGATCGCGCCGGAGCGCTAGCCGAACTCGATCAGCTTCTCCCGGACAGCGACCATGACGGCCTCCATCCGCGAGTGGATCTGCAGCTTCTCGAGAATATTGCGCACGTGGTTCTTCACCGTGTTCTCGGATATGACCAGTTCCCTGGCGATATCGCGGTTGTTCATCCCGCGGGCGACGAGCTTGAGCACCTGCATTTCCCTGTCGGTCAGCCGGGGCGCCGGGACCGGCTGTGCCCGCTCCTGTTCCTCCTCGTCCCGGCGGGCCAGGCCGGCGAACTCAGTGAGCAGCTTCCCCGCCATCGACGGGTTGATCAGCGACTGGCCGCCGTGCACGGCCCGCACAGTGTCGGCCACCTCGTCCAGCGGGAGGTCCTTGAGCAGGTACCCACTGGCCCCCGCGCGGATGGCCTCGAAGAGGTCTTCCTCCTCGTCGCTGATCGTGAGCATGACTATCTTGGCGCTGGGCGCCACTTCCTTCATGGCCCGGCAGGCCTCGATGCCGCTGCTGCGCGGCATCCGGATATCCATCAGGACGATGTCGGGCACGGCCTCGCCGGCCTTCTCCACCGCCTCGGCGCCATCACTGGCCTGACCCACCAGCTCGATGTCCGGTTCGGCGGCCAGCACCATCTCCAGGCCCCGGCGAAACAGCGCGTGATCATCGACGATCAGGGTCCGGATGGGTTCCGGACGGCTCTGGCCATCCGGTCCCTCATCGCCGGCCCCGGCGCTGCCGTCCATGGCACCTCCGCCCTTGATCTCCTGTACCGGCCAGCCGACGCTGCGTGATCAAAATCTGGCCGGCTGGCGCCCGGCTTGCAAGAGCCGACCCCGCGGGGCCGCCCGTTCTGCTCATGGGCTGTATCCGGCTGGCGGGGCACCGGCTGACGGCGGCAGCGGCGCCCGGAGAAGGCCGGATGAGCTAGCCGCCGGGCAGCCGCGCGGCATCGGAGGACTGCCTGCTGGCCTTCCCGTTCTGCTGGGCGGGCGCAGCCGCCTCCGGGCTGTCCCCCGCCACGGGGGCAGCCGGATCCTCGACGAGGCGGATCACCCCGTACTGGTAACCGCGACGCCGGTAGACGACGCTCGGCAGGCTGCCGCTGGCGTCACGGAACAGGAAGAAGTCGTGGCCGACCAGTTCCATCTCGAAAAGGGCCTCGTCGATGGACATAGGCCTGGCGGCGTGGAATTTCTCCCGCACCACCAGCGGGCCGTCGCCCTCCATCTCGATCGGGACGACATCGTCCGGCTCGCTGGCGGCCGCTGTATCGTCGCCGCTTCGGGGCCGTGGCGCCTGTGCGGCGGCTGCCTCCCGCGCGCCGCCGGCCGGACGCTGATCGGCTGCCAGAGCCGCGCTCCCGCCAGCCTCGGGCAGGTCGATGAGCCGGATTGCGGCACGGCCGCCGTGCCGTGCCTTGCGCCGGTCACTTGCGCGCCGCAGCCGCGACTCCAGCTTGGCGAAGGCGAGGTCGAACGCCGCGAAACGGTCCTCGGCCGCCGCCTCAGCCCGAACCGACGGCCCGCGGCAGGTGATTGTCAGCTCAACGCACTCCTTGCGCCCGGACTGGCGCGGATTACGCTCGGTAGACACCTCGACGTCGATCCTGATCGCCTTCTGGTCCAGTTTCTCGATCTTGGTGAGCTTGGCTGTCGCGTGCTTGCGGAAACGATCCAGCACGTCCGTGTGCCGGCCTTTGAAGATGATGTCCACTCAGGAACCCCCTTCTGTCCGGTCTCGAGGCGGCACCCGCCCGGCCGACCTGGTCTTCGTCCCCACATCCGCCTGCTGAGGGGTTCGCGGCTCTGGTTGTGCCACTACTGCCCTTCTCCCGGCCCGGCGGACGCCAGATCCTCCGGCGGGGCAGGTCTTACTTCTAAGCCGCACCGTGATCGGCCGACAAGAAGTCGCCTTACGTGGGCCGTTTTGCCTGCGGCTGGCATCGGCTTGCCGGGGCGGCCGCCCCGCTGACGGGGAAGCATGCCCGGCGCAACCACGGACCCGAGCGGGTGCCATAGCTCGACGCTAGCCCTAACGCCGCTGTCATGTCAGGAGGGAGGGCAGAGAAGTCTGACTCAGGCGGCGTCCGATACCGCGCAAGGGGTGAAACGGAAACCCCCCGGGCCGGTCAGCCGGGATAGGCCGCGGCGTGCCCGCGGCCGACATTCTGCCACTGCGCGTTCAGGCCCGCTGACCACAGGATCGCGCCGCGGGCCGTTCCCGCCGCGAGTTCAGTTCCGTCGGTCGTGATCGAGATCATCTGCGGCGCAGCCAGAATCTGCTTGGATTCCCCGCCGTTGACCGGGACCTCATAAAGGCCGGCCCGGCTGGGCGGGCCAGCCAGAACCAGGATGTTGTCGGCGTTATACCAGGTAAGCCGGATAGGGTCCTGGATCCCTGTTCCCACCGCGACAGTGGGCCCGATGGAAGGCATTCCGTCATCGCGGCGGATCGCGCCGATTACCACCTCGGACCATTTGTCCTGCGGCGACTTGATAATCATGGCTATCCGCACGTTGTCGGGCGCCACCTGCACGTCGGTGACCGAATCCGACCTCGGCAGCCGGGTGCCGACCAGGCGGGACGCGGCCTTCCCTGCCAGCAGCACGTCAAGGAGGTTTCCGGCCGCCACCCAGATCTCGCCGAGGGAATCCTCGCTCAGCGAGGTACAGGCAGATCCGCTGTCGAGCTGGAGCGGACGCAGGCTGCCGCCGCTGAGCGGCCCCGAGTAGACGGTGCATGCCTGGTCACCCGACGGCACGGCGCCGGCGAACTGCCGGCCATCCGGCGAGACCGCGATCGCGCTGAACGCGTGCACGCCCAGGCCGGGCAGTGTCCGGGTGCCGCCGCCGGTGAGCGTGCTCACGGCGCCACGGCTGGCGAAGTACAGCGGGGCGGGGCGCTGGGCCGGCACCAGATCGCCGTAGAACTGCGGCAACTGCAGTTCCCCGCCAGAAAGCCGCTGCTCAGCGCCGTTGATTTCCAGCACCACCGACTGCGCGACAAAGGACGGCGAGTAGGAAGGGCTGGTGAATGTCCACACCAGCTGTGCCGCCATGTTTGCCCGCGCCGACCGGCTCGCCTTCGCCGCCGCGCCACCCAGATTCACTACGACGCTCGAGCCGTTGATCTTCACCGAGAGCAGCTTGGTGCGCGGCGGGAAATCCGTTCCGGCGGCACGGGACAGCCACGACTGGGGCCCTGCGAGCAGTCCCCTGATGAGGCCGATAGCCACGTCGGTATCGGTGGCCGGCTGCGGGACGAAGACCGGATCGGGCACCAGAACCCGACCGGCCTGAGCGAAGAAGTAGAGGTTGTGCGGCGTGTAGACGTTGGCGAAGTCAGGCTCGGTGAGCAGCAGGGACGAGTCGGACGGCAGCTGCGAGATCCGCCACACGCCGTCGTTCTTGACCAGGGTAAAGTTGTAGGACGTCGAGCCGGACGAAGTCCGGTACTGGCCGCTGTCGGTAAGGGTCGCCAGCCCCTGGCCAGTCAGGGTGACGGTCCGCAGTGGCGTGACGACTCCGACGATGTGGTTCGGCCGCGTCGGGGCTAGCGCGAACTGCGGTGTGGCCACCACGTTGACCGCCCAGCCCGGATGCCATGTCTTGCTGAGCCCGGGCGTCAGATACTGGCGGGCGACCGCATGCCCGTCCGCGAAGCTCGCGCTGGCGTGCAGAAAACCGGACACGATCTCCACCGGCTGCCAGGTCGGCTGTGGCCCGACCGCGATCAGCTGCGGGTATTGCTGCACCTGGCCGGTCCCGGCTTGCGCCTGCTGCACGTTCCCGCTCGTCGGGAGGGTGGCGCACCCGGCCGCTGCGAGCGCCACGGCAGCCACGGCGGCTGCGGCAGCGCACGCCCGGCCAGCGCACGCCCGGCACCGGGCCAGCGCTGGACCGGCCCGCCGCGCCAGCGAGCGTCCGTTAGCCACGCGCTGCCGCCCCCCCGCTGGTTGCCGAACCCGTGGCTGACCCGCCTGGCGCCACTGTCGCCGCAGACGGGCCAGCATCGGCGGGGCTGTCAGGATCGGCGCCGTGCCCGGCCGGCAGCACGCTGGCAGCGGACGGCACGGCCGCCGCAGACGGCTTCCCCGGCGCAGACGGCGGGCCCGCGGCGTCCGCCAGTGCTGCCGAGACCGTGTCCAGGTCCGCTTCGTCGGGGCACAGCGGCAGCGGCGAGCCGACGAGTTCGCGGTCGAGGGTCCGGGGCAATGTGAGCCGGAAGACCGACCCGCGTCCCGGCTCGCCCCAGGCCTCCAGCCAGCCGCCGTGCAGCCGGGCGTCCTCCAGCGCTATCGACAGTCCGAGGCCGGTGCCGCCGGTGGTCCGGGCACGGGCCCGATCCGCCCGCCAGAACCGGTCGAAGGCCAGATGCTCCTCGCCGGGGAACAGCCCGACCCCGAAGTCCCTGACGGCAACGGCAACGGCATCCCTGTCGGCGGCGACCGTGACGATCACGTCCCGGTTCTCGCCGTGCTCGACGGCGTTCACTAGCAGATTCCGCAGTATTCGCGCCACCCGGCGGCGGTCCGCCTCTGCGACACATGGCTCCGGGGGCAGCCGGAACTCGATCTTCGCTCCGCGGCGCTCCGCGAGCTGCTGTGCCACATCCGCTGAATTGCGGACGACATCACACATATCGACGAGTTCGGTATCCAGCGTCGCCGCGTTCGCGTCATACCTGCTGATCTCCAGCAAGTCGATGAGCAGCGATTCAAAACGCTCAAGCTGGCTTTGCAGCAGCTCGGCCGACCGGCCGGTGACGGAATCCATCCTGTCCCTGGCCGCGAAGAGCACGTCAGCAGCGATCCTGATGGTGGTCAGCGGAGTGCGCAGCTCATGGGAGACGTCAGAAACGAACTGCCGCTGCACCTGCGAGAGCTCTTCGAGCTCGGCCATCTTGTCTTTCAGGCTGACAGCCATGTCGTTGAACGACGTGGCCAGCGCGGCAAGATCATCCGTCCCGCGCACTGCCACCCGGTCATCAAGGTTCCCGGTCGACAGCCGCCGTGCGGCCTGCGCGGCCTCGCGCACTGGCACCACGACCCAGCGGGTGACCAGCGAGGCGATCGCCGCCAGCAGGAACACCAGCGCTATGCCCACGTACAAGAGCGTCCGCTGGTCCAGCCCGATGTCCTGCTGCTCCTGGGTAAGCGGGAAGAAGTAGTACAGCTGGTAGTAATTGCCGAGCGGAGCGCCGAAGGCAAGCCCGGCCACCGGTTTCGGCGGACTTCCGTAGCGCAACGTCGCAGGCATCCAGGCCTCGGTGAACATGCCCCGCCTCCTGTCGCGCTGTACCTGCGCGACCAGCTTGGCCGGGACCGTTCCGTTCTCGATTCCGACGCTCCAGCCGCCGCTGTAAACGGGCGCCCCCTGGTAGCCGGCCGACAGCGTGACCGCCACGCCGTAGTCGCGGGTGGGATCGGTCCTGGCAGCAAGCGTGACCACCATCTGGTGCATCAGGGCAGAGGCGGCAGGGGTCAGGTCCGAGTACAAGCCGCGCTGGCCCGCCGCGATCCCCAGGCCGTCCTCGGCCTGGTTGGTGGCTGATCTCACCTTGCTTGCCAGCAGGCCAGCCGCGATCTGCTGCATGAGGAAGAAGCCGAGTATCGTGACGACGATCGCCGACCCTACGAGGGTCGTGGTTACCACCCGCACCTGCAGCGAGCTATGCCAGCGAGCGCGCGCCCGGCCAGCCACGAGGGCGGCACCGTCGCGCGGCCGCCGCAGCAGGTGCGCCAGCGCCGTCAGCGACCGCGCGGGCGGTGACAGAATGCTCTGCACGCGCGGCCGCGCGCACGTGAAGAGCCTGAGCATGACCCGGCTCAGCCCGGGCCCGCCTTGTAGCCGACGCCGCGGACCGTCACGACGATCTCCGGCCGCTCCGGGTCCTTCTCGATCTTGGCGCGCAGCCGCTGCACATGCACGTTCACCAGGCGCGTATCGGCCGCATGCCGGTAACCCCACACTTGCTCGAGCAGCACCTCCCTGGTGAATACCTGGCGAGGCTTTCTGGCCAGCGCAACCAGCAGGTCGAATTCAAGCGGAGTGAGATTCAGCGGCTCGCCCGCCCGTTGCACCGAATGGCCGGCCACGTCGATGGTCACGTCGCCGATTGTCAGAATCTCCGGCGCCGGATCATCGGTCCGCCGCAGCCGCGCCCGCACCCGGGCAATGAGCACCTTCGACTGGAAGGGCTTCACGATGTAGTCGTCCGCGCCGGACTCCAGCCCGAGCACGACGTCCACCGTGTCGGTCTTGGCGGTGAGCATCACGATCGGCACACCAGACTCGGCCCGGATCTGGCGGCAGACGTCAATGCCATCCATGCCGGGCAGCATCAGGTCAAGCAGAATCAGGTCCGGGTTGCCGTCCCGGAACGCATCCATCGCCCTTTCCCCGTCGGCAACGAATGTCGGCTCGAAACCCTCGCCTCGAAGTACAATTCCCAGCATCTCGGCGAGGGCGGCGTCATCGTCGACGACCAGCACGCGACCTTTCATAGTCCTCATCGTTCCACGTAGGAGGCAGCTAGGGGACCGTCCGCGACGGCTGGTCCCCGCCCAGGACACGCAGAGTACCCGCTGTGACCGGCTGTGCGACGCCGCGCTCGGTCACGATCGCTGTCACCAGCGCCGGCGGGGTGACGTCGAAAGCCGGATTATGCGCACAGGCACCGGCAGGAGCGACCGGCTGCCCGGCCAGGCTCGTCACCTCCTCGGGCGGCCGCTGCTCGACGATGATTGCCGCGCCATCGGCGGTGCCCAGGTCGATGGTGGAAACTGGCGCGACCACGACGAACGGCAGCTGGTGATGGCGTGCCAGCACGGCCAGGCCATATGTTCCGATCTTGTTCGCCACGCTGCCGTCGGCCGCGATCCGGTCGGCGCCGGTCAGGACGAGGTCCACTTCTCCGGAAGCCATCAGCGCGGCTGCCGCGCTGTCGGCCAGCACCGCATGCGGCAGCCCGGCCCGGATGGCCTCATAAGCGGTCAGCCGGGCGCCCTGCAGCAGCGGGCGGGTCTCATCGACCCAGAGCTTGGCGAGCCGGCCGGCCCGGTACGCGGCAAGGATCACGGCGAACGCCGTTCCCTCGCCGGCCGACACGAGGGAGCCGGTGTTGCAGTGCGTCAGGATCCTGGCCTTGTCCGGCACGAAGGCCAGCCCGCTCGCTGCCATCGCCGCGCTGGCTGCGGCGTCCCGCGCAGCGATCGAGCGGGCCTCCCGGAGCGCCGCGGCCGCCCCGCGGCTCGGGCCGGCATCGGCTGGATGCCCGCTTTGCGCCTGCTGAAAGGCCTCGTAAGCGCGCCGGACGCCCCGGCTGAGGTTGACAGCAGTCGGCCTGGCTTGCTCGAGCATCGCCGCAGCGTGCGCAGCGTCCTCGCCGCGGAAGGCGGCCAGCGCCACGCCGAAGGCGCCGGCCACGCCAAGCAGCGGCGCGCCGCGAATCACCAGGCGCGATATCGCATCCACCAGCGTCGGCACGTCAGCACAGGTAAGCACTGCCTCCTCGGCAGGAAGCCGGGTTTGATCCAGCAGCGCGATGGCCGGTCCCTCCGGCGGGTCGATCCAGTACAGGGCAGGAATGTCACTCACAGCACGAGTGTGCGCGACCAGCGGGCAGATGCACGAGTGCACCGTCCCCGCGGCAGCCGCTGGCAAACCCGAGCGCCGGGCTTCGCGGCTGATATCCGTTTTCGGAACTACGCTCGCCTCTTATTCGGCGTGCGATCGTGTAAGTATTGGCGCGAACGGCGGCCCGCCTGCGGGAACAGGATCGGGCACGACCGCCGCTGGCGGTCAGGGAGGGGAAGAATGACCGACGAGACCTCCCGGCAGGGGAACGGTCAGTCCGGCAGCGGCGGGCCCGATCCGACGACTCGGCGGCCAGTGCAGCCCGGCTGCGGCCAGCAGCCCGGCTGCGGCCAGCAGCCCGGCTACGGCCAGCAGCCCGGCAGCATACCGCTCCGTCCGCTCCTGCTCGGCGACATCCTGAACGGGGCGTTCACCTCGATCCGGCGCAATCCGCGGGCGACGCTGGGTTTCTCCGCGATCGTCCTTGCGGCCTCCGGGGTGATCTCAACGCTGCTGGGGATCACTATCCGAAATTCGGTCAACAGCGTGACGAACCCGATTTCGGCCGGAACGCAGCCAACTAGCGCCCAGCTCAGTCACCTCGGCAGCGTCTTTGCGACGCTGCTGGGCGCCGGCCTGCTCTCGCTCGTCCTCGGCCTTGTCGTCCAGATCATCCTGACGGGCGTGCTGACCTCCGTCATCGGGCGAGGCGTGCTCGGCCAGCAGGTCGGCATCAGTGCGGCCTGGCGGATAACGGCGCCGCGCCTGGCTTCCGTACTCGGCGCCACGCTGCTCAGCGGCATCATCGGCATCGGGCTCTGGATTCCCTACATCCTGATCGTCATCCTGCTCGCCGTCGCGCACGCAGGGGCATCCGCCGCGGTCGTGGGCGTGCTCGGCTTCCTGGCGATGATCTGCGTCACGATCGCTATCTGGGTCCTTTTCAGCCTGGCTCCGGCGGCTGTGGTGCTGGAGCGCCTGGGGCCATGGCAGGGCGTCAAGAGGTCGTGGCAGCTGGTTTCCGGCAGTTTCTGGCGCGTCCTTGGCATCCTCCTTCTGACCGTCCTGGTCGTCATCATTGCGAGCTTGGTGCTGGACATCCCGTTCGTGATCATCGAGGCAGTCGTCGGCGGCCGCGGCTTCGGGACGACGTCGCTTACCGCCTCGGTCGCCAGCATCATCGTCGCCGCCGTCGCCGGCATCATCATCGGAGCGCTCACCCGGCCGCTGCTGGCCGGCGTCACGGTCCTGCTGTACCTGGACATGCGGATGCGTAAAGAAGGCCTGGATCTGGTGCTGCAGAACGCGGCGCGAAGCCAGCAGCTGACCGGTGATGAATTCGCCACACTCTGGCGGCCGGCCGACCGCGGTCAGGGCCCGGCAACCGCGCCCGCGGCGTGGTGACTCCTGCTCGGACGCTTGCACTGGCAGGCCGGCCCGTCCTCCTGCCGTCCGGCGGCCACGGTATCAGCCGCCAGGCGGCCCGGCAGCTTGCCCGGCGGGAGCTGGCGGGGGCGATCTACCAGCCTCCGCTGTGGCAGCGGATCCTCCGCGTCGCCGCCAGTTTCCTCACGCGGCTGTTCGGCGACGCCAGCGCCCATTTCCCGGGCGGCTGGCGGGCGCTGATCGTCCTGCTCGCAGCGGCCCTGCTGCTGGCCATCACGATCTTCAACTGGATCCGGCCGTCGCGGACGCGAGTAGCTGCCGGTGCCGTCCTCCAGGGCACGACGCGCAGCGCGCGCGACCACCGGCAGGAGGCTGAGCGCCTGGCGGCAGCAGGTGAGCACGGGGCAGCGATCGTCGAGTCGATGCGCGCCATAGCTGTCGAGCTTGAGGAACGCGGCATACTGCAGCCGCGGGCCGGGCGAACGGCGGACGAGCTGGCGGCCGAGGCGGCAGGCAAGCTGCCCGGCCAGGGCGGCGAGCTCAGCGCAGCCGCGCGGCTGTTCGACGATGTCCGATACGGCGGGCGGCCAGGCAGCGCCGCCGGCTACCAGCGCGTGCAGGAGCTGGACGGCAGGATCCGCGCGGGCCGGACGACAAGACCGGCGGGGCGGCTGGCTGGCATCGCGGCGAGGCCGCCGTCATGACGGCGCCCGCGTCCCCGCTCGCGGCTGCACCGCCTGCCGCGAGCGCCGCGCCCGCCGCACGGCACCTGCCGACCGGCGGGCCGGGCGGGGAGCGGGATGCCTGGCGGCGCTGGCGCCTGCCGCTTGCGCTCACCGGGCTGATCGTCGTCGCGGCGGCGCTCATCGCCATGCTGCAGCCCAGCCAGCCGGCTGTCGGCTATCTTGATCCGGCAGGCGTCGGGCCCTACGGCACCCATGCACTAGCCGACATTCTGGCTGGGCGCGGGACGACCGTGATCGCGGCGGGCACTCCGGCGGCAGCACGCAGCGCGGCCGCGTCGTCCGCAGCCACGATCGTCATCACCAGTCCGGAGTACCTTTCCCGGCGACAGCTCGCCGCGCTGGCGACTGCGGGCCCCGACGTGGTCCTCGTCGAGCCAGATGCCGCCGCGCTTGCGGCCATCGCGCCCCGCGCAGCCATCGGCGGCCAGGTTCCGATGACCACCGCGGCGCCGGGCTGCGGGCTGGCTGCGGCCCGCCCGGCCGGCAGCGCCGACATGGGCGGCGTCGGCCTGCGCCTGCGGCCGGGGACGCCGGGCGGTGTCTCCTGCTACCGGGTCGGCGGCCTGCCATCGCTGGTGCAGTACGCCGCAGGCAGCAGGGTCATCACCATCCTCGGGGCCGGAGCGGCGCTGACCAACGGCTACCTTGCCCGGCATGGTAACGCCGCCCTCGCGCTGAACCTGCTGGGCTCCGGCCGACGGATCATCTGGCTGGTGCCCGCCCCAGCGGCAGCCGGAGCCGGGGCCGGCCGCAAGACGCTTGCCAGCCTGATCCCGCTCGGCGCCTACCTCCTGGCGATTCAGCTGGGCATTGCCGTGATCCTCGCCGCACTCTGGCGGACGCGCCGGCTTGGCCCGCTCGTCCCTGAGCAGCTGCCGGTCGTGGTCCGCGCCGCGGAAACCGCCGAGGGGCATGCCCGGCTCTACGCCGCGCGGCGGGCGCGCGGGCAGGCGGCCGCAGCGCTGCGGACGGCGATGCTTGCGCGCGTGCTGCCCGCAGTCGGACTGCCGCCGGGGGCGGCCCAGGATAGTGTCGCTGCGGCACTGGCGGCCCGGTCCGGACGCGCTGGCCACAGCGTCGCTGGAATCGTGTACGGGCAGGCGCCGGGAACCGACGCCGCGCTGATCGCGATCGCTGATGAACTGGACGCGCTGGAAAGGGAGGTGCTGGCGAGGTGAATGCCGAATTTCCCGCCGCAGCCGCAGCCGGCGGGCCGGCGCCAGCCTCCCCAGCGCTGCCTGGCCAGCCGCTGCCCGGCCAGTCCCGGCCCGGCCGGGCCGACACGCGGGCCTCGCTGGCAGCAGTGCGAGCTGAGGTCGCCAAGGCAGTCGTCGGCCAGGATCAGGTCGTCACCGGGCTGCTCATCGCCCTGCTGTGCCAGGGACATGTGCTGCTGGAAGGCGTGCCGGGAGTAGCGAAGACGCTGCTGGCGCGGGCGCTGGGCGCGTCGCTTTCGCTGGACAGCAAGCGCGTGCAATTCACCCCTGACCTGATGCCCGGCGACGTCACCGGATCGCTGATCTACGACGCGAGGACCGCCCAGTTCGAGTTCCGCGATGGCCCGGTCTTCACCAACCTGCTGCTGGCCGACGAGATCAACCGGACCCCGCCGAAGACGCAGGCGGCTCTGCTGGAGGCCATGGAGGAGCGCCAGGTGTCCGTTGCGGGCACGCCCCGGAGGCTGCCGGTCCCGTTCATGGTCGCGGCCACCCAGAACCCGGTGGAATACGAGGGCACGTACCCGCTCCCCGAGGCCCAGCTCGACAGGTTCCTCCTGAAGCTCACCGTTGCGCTGCCCGAGCGCGGCGAGGAGATCGGGATCCTGGCCCGCCATGCCAGCGGGTTCGACCCGCGTGATCTCGCAGCTGCCGGGCTCCGCCCGGTCGCGGGCGCGCCCGACCTTGCGGCGGCCAGGGACGCGGCGAGCCGGGTGCGGATGGCGCCGGAGATCGCCGGCTACATCGTGGACATCTGCCGGGCGACGAGAACCTCGCCGTCCCTGCAGCTCGGCGTGTCGCCGCGCGGGGCCACCGCGCTGCTGGCGACGAGCCGGGCATGGGCCTGGCTGGCCGGGCGGGACTACGTGACCCCCGATGACGTGAAGGCACTGGCCAGGCCGACCTTCCGGCACCGGATCGAACTCCGGCCCGAGGCCGAGCTGGAGGGCGCCACGGCCGACGGGGTGCTCGACGGGGTAATCGGCTCGGTCCCGGTACCGCGTTGAGCGGGAGCCAGGAATGGCGCTGACCGGACGCGCGGCTCTGGCCGGGCTCGCCGGCATCCTGGTCATCCTCGCGTTCCGCACGTTCGTGGCGCTGGCCGCCGCGGACGCGCTGATTCTCGCAGCCATCGCGGCCGACGTCATCCTGGCCGCCCCCGTCCGCGGACTGGAGGTCCAGCGGTCCGGGGACACCAGGATCCTGCTCGGGCAGAGCGGGTCCGTCATCGTCACGGTGCGCAACCACGGCCGCCGTCCGCTGCGCGGCATCGTCAGGGACGCCTGGCGGCCGAGCGCCGCCGCACGGCCGGCCCGCGCGGCGGTCAGCGTGCCCGCGGGCGGCCAGGCCAGCCTGAGGACCGTCCTGGTGCCCCAGCGGCGCGGCGATGCACTGGCCGATCCGGTGACCATCCGATCACTCGGCCCGCTAGGTCTGGCGGGACGTCAGGGCCGGCATGCCGCGCCGTGGGCCGTCCGGGTGCTGCCGCCGTTTCTGAGCCGCCGGCACCTGCCGGAGAAGCTCGCCGTACTCCGGCAGCTCGACGGCCAGTACCGGTCGCTCCCGCGCGGCCAGGGCAGCGAATTCGACTCGCTGCGCGAGTACGTGATCGGCGATGACGTCCGTTCCATCGACTGGCGGTCATCTGCCAGGCAGACCGAGGTGCTCGTGCGCACCTGGCGGCCCGAGCGGGATCGCCGCGTCATCATCGTCCTCGATACGGGCCGCACCTCGGCGGGCCGGGTCGACGGCGTGCCGCGGCTGGACACGTCGATGGATGCCGCGATGCTGCTGGCGGCGCTGGCCGCCAGGGCCGGCGACCGGGTCGACCTGCTCGCTGTCGACCGGCGGGTCCGGGCCCGGGTGGTAGGCGCCGGCCGCTGCGACGTCTTGCCTGCCTTTACCAACGCGATGGCCGTTCTGGATGCCGAGCTGATCGAGTCGGACGCCGGGGTTATGGCCAGCGCGGTGCTGGCGATGGCCCGCCAGCGGTGCCTGGTGGTGCTGATGACAGACCTGAATCAGGGCGCGATCGCCGAGGGCCTCCTGCCCAGGATCGGGGTGCTGCGAGCGCGGCACCGGCTGCTGGTCGCGGCAGTCGCCGACCCCCGGCTTGCGGAGATGGCAGCGGCACGCGGGGACACCGCCGCGGTCTATGATGCCGCAGCGGCCGAGCGGGCCAGGTCAGCGCGGGCGGTGGTGTCAGCGCTGCTGAGGCGGCGCGGCGTGACTGTCGTCGACGCGCCGCC
>DATJZH010000062.1:0-17986 GCA_035499215.1 Streptosporangiaceae bacterium
AAGGCCGGCAGCGTCTGGATCAACTGCTACAACGTGTTCGATGCCGCGCTGCCGTTCGGCGGATACAAGGAGTCCGGCTGGGGCCGCGAGATGGGCCACGAAGTGCTCCACAGCTACACCGAGGTCAAGGCCGTCACCACCCTGCTGTAGCAAAGACCACGGCGACTCTAGGTTCGGGAGGGCGTGCCGAAGATCTAGGTTCGGGAGGGCGTGCCGAAGCCAGAGATCACCGACGATGCGGATGCGATTGTGCGCGTCGACGCGGTGACGATCAGGAACATCACCATCACCACGGGCCTGGTCGACGCGTACTCACCGCGACGCTCCGCCGCCTGGTCGCCAGCCGCCAGATCGACGCCGGGCAGTTCATCACCCATCACTTCGCCCTGGCCGACTCTGACCAGGCCTATGACGTCTTCGGCCGCGCAGCCGACACAGGCGCGCTCAAGGTCGTGCTGAGCCGGACGCCCTAGCTAGCCGCGCGAGCTGGCCGCGCGCCATTCCGCGGCGCGGCTGCCGCGGCGGGCCGAGATCCCGTCGCGATCTGCCGGTCACCACGGGGCGCTGTTGGCGGCCCGCATGGTCTTGACGTAGCCGGCCCGCTCGTACGCGGGTTCGTCGGTATCGGCAGGCACGGCAACCAGACCGCGAAGCTCGCCGACCGAGCCGTATCCCTTGCGCACCATCCATTCGGACACGCCGTCCAGCAGCACCGCGGCATACTCCGGGCCGTGCCGGATCAGAGCGGACGCGGTCATCACGACGTCCGCGCCTGCCAGCAGGTACTTGGCCACATCGGAAGGCGCCTCGACGCCTGTGGTTGCCGCGAGCGAGGCACGGATCCGGTGCCGCAGGATAGAGATCCAGGTCCGCGGCAGCCGGGCCTCGGCCGGGCTGGAGAGTTCCAGGCCGTGCACCACCGCGAGGGATTCCGGGTCGATGTCGGGCTGCAGGAACCGGTTGAAGAGCACCAGCCCGTCCGCGCCAGCCTGGTCGAGCCGGAGCGCCATCTCGCCGGTCGAGCTGAAATGCGGGCTGAGCTTGACTGCCACCGGCACCGTCACTGCCGCCTTGACCTGCTGCAGGATGTCGATGTGGCGCTGCTCGACGTCCCGGCCGGAGATACTCGGGTCGCCTGGTATGTAGTAGATGTTCAGCTCGATCGCCGCGGCACCAGCGTCCTGCATGGCGCGCGCATAGCTGGTCCAGCCGCCGGCCGTGATGCCGTTGATGCTGCCGATGACCGGGACCTCGACGGCGGCTGCCGCCCGCTCGAGCAGGCTCAGGTAGCGCCGCGGGGCAGCTACCTCCGTCTCTGCCGCCTCCTCCACCTCGGCCGGGAAGTAGGACAGCGACTCGGCGAACCGCTCGGTACCGGCCTCGGCCAGCCGCTCGTCCTCCGCCGCCTCCCGGCGCAGCTGCTCCTCGAACAGGGAGTAGAGCACGACCGCGCCGACGCCGCCCCCGGCCAGCCGCCGGACGCCGTCGACGGTGTTCGAGAGCGGGGAGGCGGAGGCGACGAGCGGGTTGCGCAGCGGCAGGCCAAGGTAGCCGGTCGAAAGGTCCATCAGTCATCCCTCCGCGCATCAGCCGGGAACCGCTGCGCACCGCGGGTAGCCATCTCTTCGTAGGTGTCCCAGCGCTGATCAACCGCTTCCTGGGCGAGGCCGCCCAGCCGCTCGGCCTCGGCCGGGTTGGTGTTGCCGAGCGCGCGGTACCGCAGCTCGCGCCGGGTGTAGTCGGTCAGCGGGATACGCGGCCGCGGCGAGTCGAGCAGGAACGGGTTGCGGCCGGCCGCGCGCAGCATCGGATCGTAGCGGACCAGCGGCCAGTAGCCGCTGGCCACCGCGCGGTATTGCTGGCCGAGCCCGTCGCGCATCTCGATGCCGTGCGCGATGCAGTGGCTGTAGGCGATCACCAGCGACGGCCCGTCGTAGGCTTCAGCCTCCCGGAAGGCGCGCAGGGTCTGCTGCGGGTCGGCGCCCATCGCCACCCTGGCGACGTACACATAGCCGTAGGCGATCGCCTGCAGCGCCAGGTCTTTCTTCGGCACGGTCTTGCCGGCGGCGGCGAATTTGGCGACCGCGCCGAGCGGCGTCGACTTCGATGACTGCCCGCCGGTGTTGGAGTAGACCTCGGTGTCCAGTACCAGCACGTTCACGTTCCGCCCGCTGGACAGGACGTGATCGAGCCCGCCGGAGCCGATGTCGTAGGCCCAGCCGTCGCCGCCGACGATCCACACGCTGCGCCGGACCAGGTGATCGACCACGCTGCGCAGGTCGACCACGCGCGCGTCGCCACGGCCGAGGGCGTCGAGCCGCCGCTTCAGTTCCGCGACCCGCTCGTGCTGGGCGGCCAGCTCCGACTCGCGCAGCTGCGGCGCACCGAGGATGCCGTCCGCCAGCTCGGCGCCGATCGCGTCCCGCAGCTCGGCCAGGCGGCCGCGCGCCAGCTCCGCGTGCCAGTCCGCGGCCAGCCGGAACCCGAGGCCGAACTCGGCGTTGTCCTCAAACAGGGAGTTCGACCAGGTCGGGCCGCGTCCGTCGGCGCGGACGGTCCACGGCGTGGTGGGCAGGTTCCCGCCGTAGATCGAAGAGCAGCCGGTCGCGTTGGCGACCATCAGCCGGTCGCCGAACAGCTGTGACAGCAGCTTGACATACGGTGTCTCGCCGCAGCCCACGCAAGCGCCGGAGAATTCGAACAGCGGCTGGAGGAACTGGGTGCCGCGCACGGTGCCGAAGTCCACCCGGGACCGGTCGGCTACCGGCAGCGTCTCGAAGAAGGCGATGTTCTCCCGCGCGGCGGCGACCAGCGGCTCGCGGGGCGCTAGGTTGATCGCCTTGCGCTCCGGGTTATCCGGCGCCCCGACCGGGCAGGCCTGGACGCACAGCTCGCATCCGGTGCAGTCTTCCGCGTACACCTGCAGCGTGAAACGGGTATCGGGCAGCCCGGGGGAGTCCAGCGGAGCCGAGCGGAATCCGGCTGGCGCCCCGGCGAGCAGCGACTGGTCGTAGTAGGTGGATCTGATCACGCTGTGCGGGCAGACGAAGCTGCAGTTGCCGCACTGGATGCACAGGTCCTTGTCCCACTCGGCGACAAACTCCGACAGGTTGCGCTTCTCGTAGGCCGCCGTGCCGCTCGGGTAGCTGCCGTCTATCGGCAGCGCGCTGACCGGCAGTTCCTCGCCGCGGCCGGCCATCATCGCGGCGGTGACGGTGCGGACGAACTCCGGCGCCCCCGCGGGTACCATCGCGGGCAGCTCCCGGCTGGATGTCACCCGTCCTGGCACTTCGATCTGATGCAGCCCTGCCACCGCGCGGTCGACCCCGGCCTGGTTCCGCTCGACCACCTCGCGTCCGCGCCGGCCGTAGGTCTTGGCGATCGCCGACTTGATCTTGGCGATCGCCTCGTCCCGCGGCAGCACGCCGGAGATGGCGAAGAAGCAGGTCTGCAGGATGGTGTTGGTGCGCCCGGCCAGGCCGACGTCGCGGGCGATCCGGGCCGCGTTGATGGCGTAGACGTCGATCCGCTTGGCGAGAATCTTCTCCTGGACAGGGCGGGGCAGCGCGTCCCAGACCTCTTCGGGCGGCAGCGCGCAGTCCAGCAGCAGCGTCGCGCCCGGCGCCGCCCGGCCGAGCACGTCGACCCGGTCCAGCAGCCCGAAGTGATGACAGCCGACGAAGCTGGCCTGCTCCACCAGGTACGGCGCGCGGATCGGCCGCGGCCCGAAGCGCAGGTGCGAGACGGTCTGCGAGCCCGACTTCTTCGAGTCGTAGACGAAGTAGCCCTGCGCGTGCAGTTTCTCCTCCGCTCCGAGGATCTTGATCGTGTTCTTGTTCGCGCCTACTGTTCCGTCCGAGCCGAGGCCGAAGAACACCGCGCGCACCGTGCCCGGCGGCTCGATGTCCAGGGACGGCGCATACGGCAGGCTCAGGCCGGACACATCATCGGTGATGCCGATCGTGAAGCGGCGCCGGGGCCGCTCGCGCGCCAGCTCGGCGAACACCCCGGCGACCATGGCCGGGGTGACTTCCTTGGATGACAGGCCATAGCGGCCGCCGGTCACCAGGGGCAGTGCCGGGCGCGCACCGTCAGTGTGCGCCTCGGCCAGCGCGGAGACCACGTCGAGGAACAGCGGCTCCCCGTTCGAGCCGGGCTCCTTGGTCCGGTCGAGCACGGCGATCCTTGCCGCGCTCAGGGGCAGGGCATCGAGCAGCGCCCGCGCCGGGAACGGCCGGAACAGCCGGACCGTCAGCACGCCGACCCGCTCGCCATGCTCGCACAGGTAGTCCACAGTCTCCTGGATCGTCTCCGCTGCTGAGCCCATCACGACGACGACCCGCTCGGCTTCCGGGTGGCCGGCGTAGTCCACCGTGTGGTAGCGGCGGCCAGTGCGGTCGGCCAGGGCGGCCATCGCGTCCTCCACCGCGGCCGGCACGGCGGCGTAGAGCGGATTCACCGTCTCCCGTGCCTGGAAATACACGTCCGGGTTCTGCGCGGTGCCCCGGATGAACGGCTGTTCCGGCGACAGCGCCCGGCCGCGGTGGGCGCGGATCAGTTCCTCGGGCACGAGCGCGCGCAGGTCATCGTCGGACAGCAGCTCGATCGTGTTCAGCTCGTGCGAGGTGCGGAACCCGTCGAAGAAGTGGACGAACGGTACCCGGGTCGCCAGCGTGGCGGCCTGCGCCACCAGCGCGAGGTCGTGTGCCTCCTGGACCGACGCGGCGGCGAGCAGCGCGAACCCGGTCTGCCGCACCGCCATCACGTCCGAGTGGTCGCCGAAGATGGACAGGCCCTGCGCGGCCAGCGATCTCGCCGCGACGTGCAGCACGGCCGGGGTCAGCTCGCCGGCGATCCGGTACATGTTCGGGATCATCAGCAGCAGGCCCTGCGAGGCGGTGAAGGTGGTGGCCAGCGCGCCGCTTTGCAGCGCGCCGTGCAGGGCGCCCGCGGCGCCGCCCTCGCTCTGCATCTCCACCACGGCCGGCACGCCGCCCCACAGGTTGGGGCGTTTCCTGCTGGACCACTCGTCGGCAAGCTCTGCCATCGGCGAGGACGGCGTGATCGGGAAAATGCAGCAGACCTCGTTGAGCCGGTAGGCGACCGACACCGCGGCCTCGTTGCCGTCAACCGTGGCGCGCGTCATCCGTCCTCCGGAACCATTTCAATCGAGTGCACCGGGCACTGCTCGTAGCAAGCGCGGCAGCCAGTGCACTTGTCGTAGTCGAACTTGTACCGGTACCCGACGCCCAGCTTGATTACCGCGTCCTCCGGGCAAGCGCCCAGGCAGCCGTCGCACTCACAGCAGTTGCCGCACGACAGGCAGCGGCGAGCCTCATACGTTGCCTCCTGCTCCGACAGGCCGCCGAGCACCTCGCCGAAGTCGGCCGTCCGCTGCTCCGGCGGGGCCTCCGGCTGCTGCCGGCGGGCGGCGTCACCGAAGTACCACAGGTTCAGTTCCTCGAAGCTGACGATCTCATGCTTGGGCGGGTTCACCGGCGTGACTTCCCGCAGCCAGGCGTCGATGTTCCTGGCAGCCTTCTTGCCGTGCCCGACGCCGACCGTCACAGTGCGCTCGGCGGGCACCATGTCCCCGCCGGCGAACACGCCGGGGCAGCCGGTCATCATGGACGGCGATACCTGCACGGTGCCGTCCCTGGCGAACTCCACGCCGGGCACCTGGCGCAGGAAGGCCGTGTCGGTCTCCTGGCCGAGCGCGAGGATGACCGTGTCCGCGGCGAGTGTCTCGAACCGGCCGGTCGGCTGGGGGAATCCGCTGTCGTCAAGCTCCATCGCCTCGATCGTCAGCTCCGGGCCGTCGAAGGCGGTGATGGTGCGCAGCCAGTTGATCCGCACCCCCTCCCGTTCGGCCTCCTCGGCCTCGTCTTCATGGGCCGGCATCTGCTCGCGGGTGCGGCGGTAGACGATAAGCGCGTCGTTCGCGCCGAGGCGGCGGGCGACCCGGGCGGCGTCCATCGCGGTGTTGCCGCCGCCGTAGACGGCGACGCGCCGCCCGATCACCGGCCGCTCGCCCGAGGCGACGCTGCGCAGGAACGACACGGCGTCCACGATCGGGCCGGCGTCCTTGGCCGGGATGTCGACACGCTTGGACAGGTGCGCGCCCACCGCCACGAACGCGGCGTCGAAGCCGCCTTCGCGCCGCTCGGCGTCCAGGTCCTCCACCCGGTGGCCGCAGGTGAAGCGGACCCCTAGCCCGGCAATCCGGTCGAGCTCGCCGTCGAGGATGTCGCGCGGCATCCGGTAGGCCGGGATGCCGTAGCGCATCATCCCGCCGGGCGCCTCGCCCGAGTCCCTGATCTCCACCTCGTGGCCGAGCCTGGCCAGATGGTAGGCGGCGGAGAGCCCGCTGGGCCCGGCGCCGATGACGAGCACCCGCTTGCCGCTGCGCACCGGCGGCGGGTCGTACGACCAGTCCCGCTCGAGCGCGAGATCTCCGAGGAACCGCTCGACCGAGTGAATCGAGACGGCGCTGTCGAGATTGGCGCGGTTGCAGACGCTCTCGCACGGGTGGTAGCAGACCCGCCCGTGAATGGCCGGCATCGGATTGTCGGCGACGAGCTGGCGCCAGGCCTGCTCATGGCGGCCAGCGGTGGCGTGCGCCAGCCACGCCTGGATGTTCTCGCCGGCCGGGCAGCCGGCATTGCACGGCGGCAGCAAGTCGACGTAGACGGGGCGCTGCTCCCGGACCGGCCCGGTGCGGGAAAGTCCGTGCAGCAGATCCGGCAGCGGCGTGACATCCCGTCGCTCTGATCGGTCGGCCATAACCGTCACGTTACGCCGGGCGAGGCTGCAAACCTCAAGACCGCAGCCAGATTTTGTCCGGCAAAAAATCTGCCGTGACAGCGGCAGGGCGAGCGCGGGTGACACGCCGATCACGGCCCGCCACGGCGAGAGACCGATAGCGGCCCACCGCGACAAGACCGGGGCTGCCGGGATCGCCATACCCGCCGGGGTCCGGTGATCACTGCGGGAACCGCCGGGTCAGGGCCAGCCCGCCCGTAACGCGTACTCCGCGGTCTTCTCCGGCCTCCGTTGCCGGCGGAGTCGGCTCGGTGCCCGGATGCGGCCGGGCAAGCGATCAAGGATTGACGTGTTCCGCAGCATGAGCTGTACTTACTCTGGGGTCGAAGTCATCTCATGGGGCAGTAGGAGATGATTTGACCTCTGAGCTTAACGCCCGATAGATCCTGCTACGGGCGATTAGCGGCCGACTGCTTACGAAGAGGTATGGAGGGTCGTAGTGTCCGATATCACTCCTTTGAGAGGTGAAGGCCGGACCGTTGGGCGCATCGGCGGCCTGTACGGCGAGCTGCTGGCGGAGTTCCTGGGGTGCGTGTGCCTGATCGCGTTCGGTGACGGCGTGGTGGCGATGGCCGTGGCCGCCCTGCCCGGCTCGGGACGTACCGCGGGGCCCACCACGATCTTCGTGGGCGTCGGCGACTGGACGCTGATCACCTGGGGATGGGCCCTGGCCGTCGCGTTCGCCGTCTGGGTGGCAGGCGGCGTGAGCGGCGCCCACATCAACCCCGCGGTGACCCTGGCCTTTGCCGTCCGGCGCAAGTTCTCCTGGTCGAAGGTCCTGCCCTACTGGGGCGCTCAGGTGCTCGGCTGCTTCGTCGGCGCTGCCCTGGTATTCCTCGTCTACCGCTACGCGATCAACGCGTTCGACCTCGCGGCCAAGACCCCGAAGAGCGCCGGAAACGCGCTCGCGTCGTACTCGATCTTCGCCACGTTCCCGGCCAAGTACTACCACGCCTCCATGATCGGGCCGCTGGTCGACCAGATCGTCGGCACGATGTTCCTGGTGATGTTCGTCGTGGCTGTGATCGACCTCAGGAACACGGCGGTGGGGTCGAATATCGGGCCCCTGATCATCGGCTTCATCGTGGCGGCGATCGGGATGTCCTACGGCGCGAACGCGGGATACGCCATCAACCCGGCCCGCGACTTCGGGCCCCGGCTGTTCGCCTACTTCGCAGGGTGGGGAAAGGTGGCCCTGCCGGGGACCTACCATGCGCCCGGCTTCAACTTCAGCAACTACTTCTGGATACCCATCGTCGGCCCTCTCATCGGCGGCGTCATCGGCGTGCTCATCTATGACCTGTTCATCGGTGACGTGCTGCACGCCAGGCTGAAGATGGTGGAGGAGGTCAGCGGCCCGATCGAAGAGTCCAAGCCGGTCTCGGGGCAATCCGGGTCTGCCAGCTAGCCGCGGCAGCCGGCAGCAGACAGCACGCTGCGGGGCGCCGACGGCGGCGCCCCGCAGCGTGCGTGTCCTCGCGGGCAGGGATGTCAGCGAGGCTGTCAAAGGCGATCCGCGGCCTGCGGTTGCTCAGGCGGCGGGGACACGGGCCGGGACGAGCGCGGCGCTGGCCGGCCCGGTGACCTCGATGACCTTGGCGGCGTCCGGGGTGCCGCGCCGCGGCAGCGCGAGGACTGCCCCGACGGCGCGGAAGAGCGCCACCCCCGCGGCGACGCGCACCCCCATCGCCATGGCGCTGACGAAGGCGTTATGCGCGGCGGCCAACAGCTCGCTGCCCTGCGGGCCGCCGACGCGGCTGCCGGCGACGTCCGCGGCTGCGACCGAGCCGGTCGCCAGGTGGACGACGGGGCCGGGGGCGTGCGCCGCGGCCAGCGCGCTGCCCAGCCGCGACCGGTACACGGCGGCGGAGAGGCTGCCGACGATCGCCACGCCGAGAGCACCGCCCACTTCCCTGATCGTGTCATTGATCGCGCTCCCGGCCCCGGCCTGCCGCGCGGGCACTGTCGTCATGATGGTCGTGCTGGCGGGCGCCATGACCAGTCCCATGCCCGCACCCATGATCGCGACGGCCAGGGCGATCGCCGGATAGGCGGTGTGCACGCCCGCGGTGGACAAGTCGAGCAGGCCAACGCCCATCAGCGCCATTCCGGCCGGGATGACGGCGCGGGCGCCGAGCCGCGCGGCCAGGACCGGCGACACCGGCGACATGGCCGCCATCGCGAGGGCGAAGGGCAGCGCGCGCACCCCCGCCGAGAGCGGGCTGTAACCGTGTACCAGCTGCAGGTACTGGGTCAGTACGAACAGGCTGCCGAACAGGGCGAAGAAGATCACCGTCACGGCTCCGGCTGATGCCGAGAAGGCGCGGACGGCAAAGACCCTCAGGTCGATGAGGGGATGTTCGATGCGCAGCTCCCACCAGGCGAAGGCTGCCAGCGCAGCGAGCCCGGCGGCGACTTCCGCGCCGGTTACCGCGGCGGTCCACCCCCGGCTCGGTGCCTCGATGATGGCGTCCACTAGTGCTACCAGGGAGCCCGCCACCAGCAGCGTGCCGGGGAGGTCGAGCCGGCGGCCGCCTTTCTCGGCGGTCTCCGGCACGCTCAGCAGCACGCCGGCCAGCGCGAGCGCGACGAGCGGGACGTTGATGAGGAACACGCTGCCCCACCAGAAGTTCGAGAGGAGCAGGCCGCCGAGCGTCGGGCCGATCACGATGCCGACGCCGGCCACGGCCGACCAGGCAGCGATCGCCTGCGGGCGCTCCTTCGGCGGGAAGACCGCGTTCAGGATGGAGAGCGTCGCCGGCATGACGAACGCCGCGCCGAGGCCCATCACGACCCGTGCGGCAATCAGCATGCTCGTGCCGGAGGCGAAAGCCGCCGCGGTGCTGCCGAGGGCGAAGACAGCCAGACCGCCGAGCAGCGAGCGCTGGCGCCCGTACCGGTCCCCGAGCGCCCCGGCCGGGATGAGCAGCGCGGCGAAGCACAGCGTGTAGGCGTCGGCGATCCACTGCAGCGAGCTGGTGCCGGCATGCAGCACCCGGGCGAGGGTGGGCAGGGCCGTGTTGAGGATGGTGTTGTCGATCACGACGACCAGCAGGCTCAGGCAGAGCACAAGCAGGATCCGGCGGCGCCGAGGATGACCATCAGGCCACTGGGTATCCGGCTGGCTGCCCGGCACGGCAGATGCCGGGCGGGTGGTGGCTGTCCCGCTCATCATGTAGTCCTTACAACTGATTGCTTACGTTCGTTGTCTTACATTCGTGAGCATAGACAGTTCGGCTAACAGCTGTAAAGTAGGAGACGTGAAATCGGCACCCGAGAGGGCAGAGCGCACGGCAGCGAGCCGTGCGCCAGCCGCTCGCCGAGGCGGTCGGCGGCAGCGGAACGCACGCGGCCAGGGTGCCAGGCTGACCGAGGAGATCGTGTCAGGCGCACTCGCGCTGATCGAGCGGACCGGCTCTGCCGATGCCGTCACGCTCCGTGCGGTCGCCAGGGAAGTCGGCATCGCCGCGCCGTCCATCTACGCGCATTTCCCGGACCGGGATGCCATCGTCATGGCCGTCGTGGTCCGGCTCTTCGACGAATTGACAGCGGCGATCGAGGAGGGCCTGGAGTCGGCGGGCCAGGACCCGGTGGACCGTCTGGTCGGCGGCTGCGAGGCGTATGTGGCCTACGGCCTTGAGTACCCCGCCCGCTATGGGGTGCTGTTCTCCGGGCGGCGGGTGGCATCCCAGGATTACTGCAAGCCGGTCTCGCTTGGTCCCGACGGCCGGCCGGTACTTGAGTTCGGCGCCGAGTCGTTCGCGCTGCTCGTCCGTTCCATCGAGGGCTGCGTCGCGGCTGGCGCTTCCGCCAGCACCGATGTGTTCGCCGATGCCACCGCCGTATGGGTGGCTATGCACGGGACCGTCGGCCTGCGCACATCGCTGCCGGGCTTCCCCTGGCCTGATCCCGGCCAGTTCGTCCGTCAGTTCGTCCTGTCACTGGCCCGGCTGCGCGTCTGAGCCAGCCGAGACCCGCAGGCTGGAGAGAACCTGGCGGGCCGAGCCGCGCGACCGAGGCCGCGAGGTCGCGACGGTGGAAGAGCTGGACAGCCCGGACGCCGCGCGGCGGCGGTGGCCGGGCTGCGCCGTCGCTCGGGCCGTCAGTGCACCAGGGCCGGATGCGGGCCAGACGGGACAGGGCCAGATGCGGGCCAGACGGGACAGGGTACGCACCGCGAACCCGCTGGAGTGCCTGATCCATACCCGCATCAGCAAGGACAGGGCCGGCGACGCGCACGGGGTCGCCAATCAGCTTGCCGACGTGGAAAACGGGCGCAGGTCGGGCTGGACGGTGACTCACCGGCTGTCGGACAACGACATCGGGGTGACCCCGCAAGGGCCCGAGGTTCGCCGGGCGTTTCCGGCCGGGGTATGAGGAGGTGCGGCGCCTGGTCGACGCGCACGCGGTCGACGCGGTGTTGTGCTGGAAATGGGGGTCTGCGGATCAGGAAGCTGGCGCCTCCCCGGCGGCGGGCAGCCGGGCTACCGGCAGGCCGACAGCCCGAATCGCGCGGCCGAAGCGCACGGCATCTCGCACGGCGGCCCCGCCCGGATCGTTGTTGAAGTAGACGTAGAGATCGGCGTCGTCGTCCCAGCGGGCTGCCAGACTGTCTGCCCACGCGCACAGCACCCGGTCACCGTAGCCCGGCCACGGATCGGCGTCCCCCTCGTGCAGGCGCAGGTAACCCCACGACGCGGTGCGCCACAGTGGGGTCACCGGCCGCCCTAGCCGATCCGCCAGGCACAGCGCTGCGCCGTGGTCGGCCAGCACCGCCCGGACCCCGTCGGCCCACCACGAGTCATGCCTGGGCTCGACCGCCACCCGGATGCCAGGGGGAAACTGGTCAAGGCAGTCGGCGAGCAGTTTCTCGTCCGCGGGCAGGCTGGGCGGCAGCTGGATCAGAACCGGCCCGAGCCGGTCGGCGAGCCCTTCGGCTGCGCCCAGCAGCCTGGCGACAGGTTCGGCGGGGTCCTTCAGCCGCTTTACCTGAGTGAGGAAACGGCTTGCCTTGACGGCCATGACGAAGCCGTCGGGGGTGCGCTCCCGCCAGCTCGCAAAGGTCTCTCTCACGGGCAGCCGGTAGAACGTGTTATTGTTCTCGACCGTGCCGAAATTCTCGGCGTAATGCTCCAGCCAGCGACGCTGCGGCAAGCCAGCCGGGTACAGAACCCCGCGCCACGATGAGTACTGCCAGCCCGACGTGCCGATCCACACGGTCATCTCAGCGCGTTTCGCAGGCGGTCCGCGTCCAGCGGGGCATGCCTGGCTCCCTCCAGCCTGATCTGCGCGACCTTCTCCTACTGTGTACCTCCCTAATGCCCACGGCTGCACCCCGCTACGGCTTCCGTGCCTACGCGACGGGACCCTGGCATGGCTGGCGGCAGGCTTCGGCTCGCGCCCGCCACCCTCGCCGGCAAGCGGCCCTTGGCTGGCGGTCCTGACGGGCCGGCGGTCCTGACGGGCCGGCGGACCGGACCGGCCGGCTGGCCTGCGGATATGTCTGAAGATCTGGTAGGAAATATATTAGTCAGGTCTCGTGCCAGCGGATGGTCCAGGAGGATCATCAGCGCACAAGCCAGGGCGCGTGATCAATGAGGGTCGGGGCGCAGGTCCTGAACCTGGGGTCGGCGCAGAGCGCAGCCAGCCGCGTGGCGGCCGACAGCGGGAGGTGCCTGAGACATGGCGGCCAGTGCCACCGAGACCGAGACCGGGCAGGGCAAGCTCCGGCGCAACCTCAGCATCTGGGAGGCCATCGGCATCTCGGTCGCCCTGATGGCGCCGTCAATGGCGGCGAGCATCAATCCGCAGGGCACCGCGACGACGGTGGGCCGGGCAGTGCCGGTGGCCTTCGCCCTCGCGTTCGTCGGCGTGCTGCTGGTGGCCTACACGTTTGTCCGCCTCACCCAGCGGTTCCACCACTCGGGCTCGGTATACGGGTTCGTCGGGGCGGCGCTGGGCCCGCGGGCAGGCGTGATCTCCGGCTGGGCGCTGGCTGGCACCTACACCTTTTACGGTGTTGTCACGTCCATGGCCGGCGGCCGGTTCGCGTCCAACCTCCTGAACGCGATCGGCATCTGGACGAACCCGCCGACCTGGTCGGGATTCCTGCTCGGGGCGGTCGGGATGCTGCTGGTCTGGTGGATTGCCGTCACCCCGGCGCGAGGCGGCACGCGGCTGCTGCTAGCCGCCGAGGCCATCACGGTGGCCCTCATCGTCATCGTGATCGCCATCGTGTTCGGCAAGCTCGCCGGGCACAGCGGCCCGTCCGGCCTGGGCGTCGACTGGTCGGTCTTCAAGCTCCCGGCCGGCACGCCGCTGTCGGCGGTTTTCCTCGGCGTCGTGTTCGGCTTCCTGTCTTTCGCCGGGTTCGAGGCCGCGTCGACTCTCGGTGAGGAGACCAAGCACCCCAATCGCGATATCCCGCGTGCCATCCTCGGTGTCGCGATCTTCGGCGGCATCTACTTCTTCGTGGTGACCGCCGTCGAGGTCATGGGCTTCGGGACGTCGGCCAGGGGAGTGACGGCATTCATCAACTCCACCTCCCTGATCGGCGATCTGGGCACCAGATACGTCGCCTCCTGGCTGGGCACGCTCATTACCGCCGGCGCGATGATCTCGGCCTTCGGCTGCGCCCTGGCCTGCACCGTCGGCGCATCCAGGCTCTTCCTCGCGATGGGCCGGGACCGGATCCTGCCGCCCCGGCTCGGCCACGTCTCGCCGCGATGCGGGACTCCGACCGTATCGGCCGCGGCCGTGGCTCTGACCGTCTACGTCATCATCGCCTTCACCTGGTTTGCCCTGCGCGGCACGCCGTTCACGCTGTTCGCCGAGAGCGGGGTGATCGGGACGCTGATCCTGCTGGTCGTCTACATCCTGGCGACGATCGGGATGGTGCGGCTGATGTTCTTCTCCGGCCAGACGACGGTGCGCCGCTGGGAGATCATTATCCCGGCCCTTGGCATCATCGTCCTCGGCTACACCCTGTTCAGGAACGTCTGGCCGCTGCCCACCGGGGTGGCGTGGTGGGGACCCGCGGTTGCGTTCGCCTGGCTGGCATTCGGGATCGCCTGGGTGCTGGTCAGGCCGTCCGCCACCCGGCAGGCCGGCGAGATGCTGACCCGCGCCGAGGGACTCGCCGGCCCGGTCCCGGCGTCTGCCCGCCCCGCGAAGGAAGGCGAAGTAACGTCCTGACGTAGCCGGGCAGCACACAGGGAATGATCCGGCCGCACGAAGGGAAATGACGATGCCACGGCCGTTCAGCCGACAACGTAGCGACGAGGAGCGCGCCGCGGACGAGCGCCGGGCACAGGTGCTCCAGCGGCAGCTAGCGGGCGAGGTCAGCGGCGTCGCGACGACCTTCGTCGACCATAGCGGCGCAGCCCGGGTCAAGGTCGTGCCGCTGACCGGGCTGGCGTCGGCGGCCCGGTCTGGCCTGGGATTCTCGCCGGTGATCGACGCGTTCACCAGCGCGGGCGGAATCGACGCGGCCTCCGCGCTGTGCAGCCCGGACGGCGACCTGCGGATGATCCCGGACCTGGACCGCCTTGCCGTACTGCCGGCCCCGGAAGGCTGGGCGTGGGCGCCGGGCGACCGCTTCCAGCAGGATGGCGCCGTCTATGCCGGCTGCCAGCGCTCGTTTGCCCGCGCGCAGGTGGCCGCCGGCCTGAGCAGAGGCATCAGTGCCCTGATGGCCTTCGAGATCGAGTGGATGGTCGGCCGGGATTCCGCCGACTTCCAGTCCGCGGCCGGCGGCACCGGCTACGGGCTGGCCCGGCTTCTCTCCGCGGCCGACTACGTCCGCGACGTGATCGACAGCCTGGAAGCCGCCGGCGTGCGGGTCGAGCAGGTGCATCCGGAATTCGGCCCGGCGCAATTCGAGGTCTCGGTGGGTGCGCAGGACCCGGTGTCGGCAGCGGACGCCCACGTCCTGGTGAAGCTGGTCATCGCGGCAGTCTCCGCCCGGCACGGCCTGCGGGCCTCGTTCGCGCCAGCGGTGCTGGCGGACAACGTCGGAAACGGCGGGCACCTGCATGCCAGCTTCTGGGCGGACGGCGCCAACCTGCTCGCCGGCGGCGCCGGCCGCTACGGCCTGACCGGACGCGGCGAGTCGATCATGGCTGGCCTGCTGGAAAGCCTGCCGGCCCTGCTCGCGATCGGGTCGCCGCTCCCGGCTTCCTACCTGCGGCTGCGCCCGTCCCGATGGGCCGGGGCGTATCAGGTGTGGGGCAGGGAGAACCGCGAGGCCGCCGTCCGGTTCATCCAGGCCAGTCCCGGCGCACCGGCCACGGCGAACGTGGAGCTCAAGTGCTTCGACCCGAGCGCCAACCCGTACCTGCTGACTGGCGCGGTCATGGCGGTTGCGCTGAGCAGCGCCGACCGGCAGGCCAGCCTGCCGGCGGAGGTCAGCGGCGACCCGGGTGCGCCCGGCCATCCCCAGGCAGACCAGGCGATCCGCCTGCCGCGCAGCCTCGGCGAGGCGGTGCAGGCACTGGAGGCAGACGACGGCCTGCGCGAAGCCGCGGGCGACCAGCTGATCAGCACGTTCGCAGCATCCCGCCGGGCCGAGATCGAGCTCGCCGCAGGCAAGTCGGATGAAGAGATCGTGGCCCATTCCCGCTGGCTGCTCTGACGACCGCGACCGCTCGGCTACCGCGGTGCCGATCGCGTTGAGCCGGATTGCCGCGCCAAGATTCCGCCCGGACTTGGCAGTTCGATTTGTCCGGAGTATGAAGGAACGATTCGATCTACGTCGGACGCAGGGGAGCCCATAGTGAAGAAGATCATCAATGATCCAGCTAACGTCGTCCCCGAGGCGCTGCATGGTTTCGCTGCAGCCCACAGCGATATCGTGCGCGTGCATCTGGGACCGGACTACATCGTGCGAGCCGATGCGCCGGTATCCGGCAAGGTGGCCGTCGTCTCGGGCGGCGGCTCCGGGCACGAGCCGCTGCACGGCGGCTACGTCGGCGCGGGCATGCTCGATGCCGCGGTCCCCGGGCCGGTCTTCACCTCGCCGACGCCGGACGCGGTGCTCGCCGCTACCCAGGCCGTCGACGGGGGCAAGGGCGTGCTGCATATCGTGAAGAACTACACCGGCGACGTGCTGAACTTCGAGACGGCCGCTGAGCTGGCCGGCGCCGATGGGATCGAGGTGTCGCCAGTGGTGATCAACGATGATGTCGCCGTTGAGGACTCGACCTACACCGCGGGCCGGCGGGGCGTCGGCGGCACGGTGCCGCTGGAGAAGATCGCCGGTGCCGCTGCCGCCCGTGGCGACGATCTCGCCACGGTGACCGCGGTATCCCAGCGGGTAGTCGCCAGCGTCCGCTCGATGGGCGTCGCCCTGACGGCGTGCACGGTGCCGCACTCCGGCGAGCCCAGCTTCGTCCTGCCCGATGACGAGATCGAGATGGGCATCGGCATCCACGGCGAGCCTGGCCGCCGCCGCGTTGCCCTGCAGCCCGCCGACGAGATCGTCGCGGGGCTGCTGGGCGCGGTCGTCGAGGACCTGCCCTTCCAGCGCGGCGACCGCACCCTGCTGATGGTCAACGGCATGGGCGGGACGCCGCAGATCGAGCTCTACCTCGCGTTCGGCATCGCCGCCCGGCTGCTGGCTGACCGGGGCATCGAGGTCAGCCGGTCGCTGGTGGGTAACTACATCACCAGCCTCGAGATGCAGGGGATGTCGGTGACCTTGCTGAAGCTCGACGACGAGATGACGCAATTGTGGGACGCGCCGGTGCACACCGCGGCCCTCCGGTGGGGCACGTGAGCGCCGGCTGCAACGGGCAGGATGTCGCCGCGGCGATCCGGCTGGCCGCGGCGGCTGTCGCCGCGGAGCGCGCCGAGCTGACGCGCCTCGACCGCGAGATCGGTGACGGAGATCACGGCGAGAACATGCACCGCGGCTTCCAGGCCGTGGTCGACCGGCTGGATCCTGACGCCGGCCTGACACCAGGCGCGGTGCTCAAGCTGGTGGCCACCACGCTGATCTCGACCGTGGGGGGCGCGTCCGGGCCGCTGTATGGCACGGCGTTCCTGCGTGCCGCGACGTCGGCTGGTGACGTTGCCACGCTGGACACCGGCGCCGTGCACGCGGCGCTGGCCGCGGCGTGCGGCGGTGTCCAGGCACGGGGGCATGCCGAGCCGGGCGACAAGACCATGGTGGACGCGCTCGTCCCAGCCGTCGCGGCGGCACACGGCGGGTCGGTGGCTGAGCTGCTGGGTGCCGCGGCAGCAGCAGCGCAAGATGGCGTAGTCGCTACCGTTCCCCTGGTAGCGCGCAAGGGCAGGGCCTCCTACCTGGGTCCGCGCAGCGCCGGCACCGCTGACCCTGGCGCGACGTCGACCGCCGTGATCCTGCGCGCCTTCGCGGCGGCGGCCGCGGGATGAGTGCCCCCCGGGTGGCCGTCGTCGTGGTGTCCCACTCGGCCAAGCTGGCAGCCGGGGTGGCCGAGGTGGCGGCACAGATGGCACCAGACGCCACGGTTGTCGGGGTCGGCGGCGGCGACGACGGCGGACTGGGCACGTCCTTCGACGCGGTGACCGACGCGCTGCTTCGGGCCGACTCCGCTGCGGGCGTCGTTGTCCTCTATGACCTGGGCAGCGCCCGGCTGACCAGCGAGACCGCGGTCGAGTTTCTGGATCCGGAGCTTGCTCAGCGGATCGACATCGTGACTGCCCCGCTCGTCGAGGGTGCGCTGGCAGCTGCGACGCAGGCGCAGGTTGGCGCGGACCGCGCCGCCGTAGTCGCGGCCGCGGAGTCGGCTGCCGCTGCCGCGGCGCCCGCCAGCGCCGCCGACGTCGCGCCCGCCGGCGGCGCTGACCAAGCGTCATCGGGCGCCCCGGAGGGCGCCGTTCAGCGCTCGGTCCGGGTGCCCAACCAGCTGGGCCTGCATGCCCGGCCGGTAGCTGAGCTGATCCGGGCGGCAGCCGGTCTCGACGCCCTGGTGCGGATCGGGCGCAGCGGGGAAAAGGCCGCGGACATCCGCAGCATGCTCGCCATCGTAGGGCTGGCCATCCGAGGCGGCGACATCGTGACTGTAGCCGCCTCCGGGCCGGACGCCAGCGCGGCTGTTGACCGCCTCGCCGGGCTGATCGAGTCAGGGTTCGGCGAGGTCGAGAGTGCGGTGCAGGTCCGTGCGGCGGGGCCGGGTGGTGC